>JBELFC010000071.1:0-16595 GCA_042093175.1 Tenacibaculum sp.
AACCGTATGCAAATTCCCCGTGGAAGAATAAGTAGCTACGGTAGTATTGATAACTCAGAATCTACAGTAATTAAAAGAAAAGAAATTAGTTCTCGCCAGCGTTGGAGCTTACCAGACAGTCCTAAAGATACTTTTGCTCCATTTTAAAACATGAAGTTCCATAATCAAAATTTGTGAATGATATTATTGAGAGTTGAAATAAGTTAGTAGTAAATATATAAGTGGTACTTGCAAGTATAAAGTAAGCTATTATTTAGAAAAATGATTAAAATATGTATGCAAAAAGAATAACTAAATAAATAGCATGCTGTATTGGATAAGAAAGAATATGTACTTATTTGTTAATACTGATTTGTATTATCACTGTAATATTTATATGAATTTTTTAAATTGATATGGTTTAACCTACTATGATATATACAAATTTACACTTTCTATTTTGTGTTTATGTACTATTAAAAATAGTATGTAATTTATTAAAATAATTACTTTACAGAAATATTTGCAGGGTAAAGCATAAAATAATTGTCTAAATTTTGTAAAGTCGCATTCATTTTTTCTAAATAAATAACATATTGACATTTATGAATACTTTGAGTAATAGATAATACATCCGAAATTACAGACTTGTTAGCTAAATATTCAGCATCATCAAAACTAACTATTTTTAATTGTGTAGTATTTACTCCCTCTAATAACAATAGTTTGTTCATAGTTTTAGGAGTAGTAATTAAAATATCTACTCCTTCAAATATTTCTGATTTAAGTAAATCTATATGTTCTCTTTCATCACAAACATAAACACGTAGTGAGGTACTTTTTGTAAACTTTAAAAAAGAATTGTATAATTCTAATGCTTTTTCATTATTTTCAACAAGAACAATAGCTCTAGGCGCAGTACCTACTTCTTTACATTTTAATTTTTGCATTGTTGTAAGAATCAACGCTGTTGTTTTACCGCTATTTTTAGGAGCAGTACAAAACAAATTTTTACCACTTTTTATTACTGGAATACTTTTAATTTGAAATGGAGTAGGGGTATCAAATTTTAATTCTGATAACTTCTCTTTTATATTAACATCAAGTTTTTTAAAAGGCATAATTAGGTAAATAATGTATTTGATTATAAAAATGAGTATTATAAATACTACTCCAGTGTTTAAAGTAAACAGCTACAAATTTAAGTATAAATCTAATTACAAGTACACATGTTTTGTTAGAATGTTTCCTGAATTTTATATAAAATACCTAAAAGAATAAAAGAGTTATATTATTTTTGTGTTTTATAAATAGTTTGCATAAATCCTAAAATTTGTTAGACAAAACACCACAATTATACCAAGAACAATTTACTAATACAGATTATTTTATATTCTGTTTAGAAGCGGTTGATGATATAGAAATGGAGACGTTTACCGAAACACAAAAAAAGTTAGAACAATTAACCATGCAATATGGAGTAGCTAGTATTTACAAAACTTGCGACACTATAGAAGGGTTAGAGGTTAGCTTAAACACATTAGTTTTGGATGATCATAATTTTAAAGATTATGAAATAATATACTTAGTTATAACAGGTGAAGCAAACAGTATTTGTTTAAATGACTACTACTATAGTTTACAGGAAATTGCAGAAATTTTTGAAGGAAGATTAAATGGAAAGATTTTGCATTTTTCAAATGCCAAAGTATTAGATTTAGACGAAGATGAAGCTCAGTATTTTTTAGATATTACTGGAGCTAAAGCTATTTCTGGATACGGTAATAAATTTAATGGAATTACTAGCTCAGATCTTGATAAAGTATTCTTTAACTTGTTTAAAAAAGACGAGAATATGTTAGCTATTGTAGAAGAGTTATATCAAAGACATTATAAACTTTGTAAGTTACTTGATTTTAGATTGTATTATTAAAGAACAACGTTTAAAGAAGCTATTCTAACTTATCTGAAAATTAAGTTTACTTTGATAAAAAAAAGTATAATATTTAGATTTCTAATTTAAAATTTTAATAAGATTGGCTTTGTATAATTTCCCAATGGGAATTGTATGTTCTTGGATGTGTATTCTATTCCCGTCAATTTTATTAATATATTTTATAGCTATCGCAAATGATTTGTGCACTTGTAAAAAATTGTCTGAAGATAATGATTCTAATACATCAGATATTTTTTCTCTTATGGTAATAGTTTCATTTTTTAAAACAATTTTAGTATAATTTCCTGAAGCTTCTATAAATAAAATAGTGTCTATTTCTATTTGTATATATGACTTATTCTGACGCAAAAAAATACGTTTTGTTTCTGGGGTGTTTTCTTCAATACTAGTATTTTTTGAAATACTAGTAGAGTTGGTTATTTTGTTTACAGCTTTTAAAAAACGTTCAAAACTAAACGGTTTTAAAAGATAATCTATAACATTAAGTTCATAGCCTTCTATTGCAAACTCACTATAAGCTGTAGTAACTATAACCTTAGGTGGCGTTGTTAGCGTTTTTAAAAAATCAAATCCTTTTAGCTTGGGCATATTTATATCTAAAAAAATTAAATCAACTTGATGAGTGTTTAAATATTCCAAAGCTTCTAATGCACTATAACAGTTTTTTTGCAGCTTCATATGCGGTAACATTTCACAATACTCCATTATAATCTTATGGGCTATATGTTCATCATCTATAATTAAGTATCTCATTATTTTATATTTAAAGATAGTGTAACTTTATAGGTATTAGCATTTTCACTTAAAGCAAGTGTATGCTTTTTTGGATATATCAATTCTAATCTTCTTTGTAAATTTTTTAAACCAATACCTTCATGATTAAGTTTTTGTTGTGACTCAAAATTATTTTCAATGACAAAACTTACGTTATTATTATTTTCGGTTAAATAAATATGGATATAAGCATCTTTTTCTAAATTTTCTAATCCATGTTTAAAAGCATTCTCTACTAAAATAATAAACAGCAAAGGCATAATTTTAGCTTGAGGATTATCAATTTCAGAATTAAATTGGATATCAGACTTTTTATGGTAACGAATTTCTTGAAGTTCAATATAGTTTTTTAAATAATCTATTTCTTGTTTGAGGGTTACCCAATCTTTTCCTCCCTCATAAATACTATATCGCATCATATCAGATAGTTTGAGTACCATATCTCTTTCTTTAGAATCTTTTTTCATTAATCCATATAAATTGTTGAGTGTATTAAAGAAAAAATGTGGATTAACCTGACTTTTTAAATGAAGTAATTCTGTTTTTTCTTTTTCATTTTTTAATCGAATAATGGATTTAATTTGTTTAAAAATCCAATGCGCAATTGTGATAAATAAAATAATGAAATATAAAGCAATAAACTCTACAAATCCTTCTATTTTACCAAAAGTGTCATTAAAAATCACAAGGATAAAACCTACAATTACAAGTGTAATTTTATAAAATCGGTTTAGAATTTTCCTTTTTCTATCTGATATTTTAAACTTCATATGTCAATATTAAATAAATAAACCTCCTCCAACAAATTAGTTGATAAATAATGGTTAGAAAGGGGTAAATACTTATTTAGTAGTGATGAAATACGTTTATACTTTCCAAAAGTGTTTGCGTCACACTTAACAAGAGGTGTGTCCCATTTCTTTTTTCGTGTTATGAATAGCTTATAGGTTTGTGTTAAATAATTAATCAAAAAACAGTATGGAACTTATTATTGATAATTTATCAAAAACCTATTCTAATGGAATTAAAGCATTACAAAACATTTCATTAAACATACCTAAAGGCATGTTTGGCTTGTTAGGTCCAAATGGAGCTGGAAAATCTACTTTAATGAGAACTATTGCAGCATTACAAGAAGCAGATACTGGAACTATTACTCTTGGTGATATTGATGTATTAAAACAAAAAAATGAATTACGACAAGTGTTAGGCTATTTGCCACAACAATTTGGTTTATATCCTAAAATATCAGCAGAAGTATTGCTTAATCATTTTGCTGTATTAAAAGGAATTACAAATAAAAGTGAACGTAAAGAACTAGTAAAAGCACTTTTGTATAAAACTAATTTGTACGATGTAAGAAAACAAAATCTTAAAGGTTATTCTGGAGGTATGAAGCAACGTTTTGGTATTGCACAAGCGTTACTTAATAACCCAAAGTTACTCATTGTAGATGAACCTACAGCGGGATTGGATCCTTTAGAGCGAAATCGATTTTACAATGTTTTGAGTGAACTTGGTGAACATACTGTAGTTATTTTATCTACACATATAGTTGATGATGTTAAAGAACTCTGTACAAACATGGCAATTATTAATCAAGGTAAAGTTTGTTTAAAGGGGCAGCCACTTGAAATATTAGAGAGTTTAAAGGGTAAAGTTTATAAGAAAACAATTGAAAAAGAAGAATTAAAGATTTACAAAAAAAATTATAAGGTAATTAGTGAAAAGCTATTTCTAGGCAAGCCAACTATTCATATATTAAGCGATAAGAATCCGGGAGATGGGTTTTCTCTTACCAATGCAGAATTAGAAGATGTATATTTTTCTAAAATATTTAGTAATACTAACTCTAATTCTAACTAATTATGTGGTACAATATTTTTAAGTTCGAAATACAATATCGAATTAAACGTCCAGATACCTATGTGTTTTTCTTATTTCTATTTCTATTTTCAATTGTTGGTGTAGATTTTGTTTTCCAAGGCTCAGAAATGGGATTAATGAAGAAAAACTCACCCATAGTTATAGCGAAAACTATGGGTGCTATTACTGGAATATTTATGATTCTTGCCTCAATGATTATGGGGGTATCTGTATTAAGAGATTTTGAGTATAATATAGAGTCTTTACTATTTTCTACTCCTATCAGTAAAAAAGATTATTTAATAGGTCGATTTTTAGGATCTTTTACTGTTTTACTATTTGTGTTTTCAGGTGTTTTATTCGGAATGATATTAGGTGAATTTATGCCATGGCATAGCCCAGATAGCCTGTTAGAATTTAATGTAATTGTATATTTAAAGACATTTTTAATAATAACCTTGCCAACCTTATTTTTTGGAGCATCGTTGTTTTTTGTTACTGGTGCTTTAAGTAGAAACTTAGTTGTTGTTTACACACAAGGTATCATTTTGTTTGTAGTATTTATGCTAACCAAAGCAATTACTAACCCGTTTTGGCAAGCCATTTTAGATCCATTTTCATTAACTACTACCACTTTTGTTACACAATCATGGTCTACTTTAGAAAAGAGCACACAATACCTTCCATTTTGGGGAGCACTTATGTATAATAAATTGTTTTGGCTATTTCTAGGCTTAATAGTTTTGATATATGGTTATAAAAAATTCAATTTTCATGTTATTAAAGAAAAGAAATCAAGAAAAAAACAAGTAAAAACATTAGGCGTTAAAGAAAGTAATGAAAAAGTAGACATTGTAATACCTAATGCTAAAAAACAATATAGTTTATTAGCAAAATGTACACAATTAAAACAATTTTCCTGGTTTTATTTTATAAGTATTTGCAAACAATCATCATTTTGGGGAATTGTTATTTGTGGTATGATTATCATTCTTATTAACTCAGTAAATCTTGGAACCGTATATGGAGTAGATAGTTATCCTGTAACGTATTTTATTGTTGATGAACTTAAAGAAACATCTATTTATTTCTTCATTATTCTTTTAGTATTTTATTCGGGAGAATTGATTTGGAAAGAAAGAAGTGCTAAACTACATCTAATTTATGATGCTACACCAATGTCTAGCTTTATTAACTTATTGGGCAAGTATGTTGGATTAAATTTAGTTTACATGGTATTAATGTTAGCCTTAATAAGTTCAGGGATTATATATCAAACAATAAGTGGATATTATAAGTACGAATTTCAAGTTTATTTTAATGGTTTTTTCCTAGAAATTTTACCATTTTTAGCGTTGTATACTTTCGTCGCATTTTTTATTCAATCGGTAATAAACAATAAATTTGTTGGTATTTTATTGGTAATTATATTCTTTATTGCCAATATCGCTTTTGGGTTATTTGGTTTTGATCACGATTTGTATTTCTTTGGAGGTAGTTCATTAAAAACATATTCAGCTATGAATGGATATGGTCATTTTTTAAAACCATACCTAATTATTAAATCTTATTGGTTGCTATTCGGAATACTACTACTAATTATTGCTTCTTTAGTTCATGTTAGAGGTACAGAAACCAACTTCATGAAACGAATAAAAGCTAGTAAATACAGAGTAAGCAAACCTCTTTTCAAATTCGCAGGCTTAGTTTTTTTAGCATTTATAACTATTGGAAGCTTTATCTTTTACAATACAAATATTTTAAATAAACACTGGAGTGATTCTGAAACCACTGCATATAGAGTAGCTTATGAAAAAGAACTAAAGCAGTTTGAATATATACCACAGCCAAAAATTATAGATGTAAATCTACAATTAGAACTTTATCCTTCAATGCGAAATTACCTAGTAGAAGGCTCATATATATTGAAAAACACAAATACTGTAAACATTACATCAATTCACATTCAAAAACTCATAGAAGAAAATGTTACGTTAGATAGTATTTCTTTTGAAGGCGGATTTACTATTGATCGTCAATACGAAAAATTTGACTATTTAATTTTCAACCTTACAAAAACTTTAAAACCAGGAGATTCTGTAAAAATGTATTTCAAGCAGCGTTTTACTACAAAAGGATTTGAATTAGGCAACTCTAATGTAAACATCAATAACAACGGAACATTTTTTAACAATTCTGATCTACCTACAATAGGGTATAATAGAAAATATGAATTAAGAAATGCTGATGAACGTGAAGAAAATAAACTACCATTAAAAAATAATAAATCTGATAGAGATAATACTAATGAATTAGTAAATGCTAGGTCAGGTAGTGACTCTGATGGAATTAATTTTGAAATGATTATTGGTACATCAGAAGATCAAACAGCATTAGTACCTGGGAATTTATTAAAAAAATGGACAAAAAATCATCGTAACTATTTTCATTATAAAATGGATATTCCCATAATCAATTTTTTCTCCATTGTTTCGGCAGTATATGAAATTGAAAAAGACACATGGATTTCTAGTAAAGATTCCATGGATAATAAGCCAGTTGATCTTGAAATTTATTATCATAAAGAGCATAGCTATAACATTGAACGAATGATGACTTCAATGAAAGCTTCTTTAGAGTATTATACCAAAAATTTTAGTCCTTATCAATATAAGCAACTTCGTATTATGGAGTTTCCAAATTACGCTCAATTTGCGCAATCATTTCCAGGAACCATTCCATTTTCAGAATCTATAGGCTTTGTTTTAAATATTGATGATAAAAAAGATGTGGATATGGCGTTTTATGTAACAGCACATGAAATTGCCCACCAATGGTTTGGTATGCAGGTTGAAGCAGCAAATGTAAAGGGCAGAAACTTTATACTTGAAACATTGTCGCAGTATGCTGCTATGATGGTTTTACAACAGAAGTATTCAGAAGAAAAACTACTTCAGTTTTTAGAAACTCAAAAAGAGATATATAAAAAAGGAAAGGATAGAGAAACAGCTGAAGAACCTTCTTTGGCATTGGTAGAAAATCAAGAGTATGTATATTATGCTAAAGGAGCAATCAATATGTATAAATTTCAAAAAATAGTAGGAGAGGAGCAAGTAAATAAAGCGCTGAAAAGCTTTTTGAATGATTGGAATACCACCAATGGTAACCTGAAAACAATTACAAAAAGATATGCAACTACTCATGATTTAATTGGATATTTTAGAAAAATTACCCCAGATTCTCTTCAAGATGTAGTGACTGATTTGTTTGAGAAAACAACGTTTAAAGAATAGTAATTTATTATTTTCTAAACATAAAATATTTAAAGGGAAGAGAACTTATGTAAATTCAATAGCGGATTAAAGAAATAAATTCCAAATATTTCTATATGTAAAATAGAATTGTTTGGAATTTATTAATCCTTTAACCCTAGAATGTGTATTTATAAACATTACAAATAACAGTAATCTATAATATAGCTGGTATAAAAATACAATTATGCGTATTTTTATGGTATGGCTAGACAGTTTAACAAAGGGTTACGTTTTGAGAAATTCAAAGAAAAAGAAATCCCACTTTTCGATAAACTTTTTGATATTTTCAAAGAATTATTAACCTATACTTCAGGAGATTTTGATGAGGCTTTTGAATGGCTAAAACAACTAGATAAAGAATATAATTTATCTACTCCTGAGTATACACTTGATGACTTTTTAGAAGATCTAAAAAATAAAGGCTACATAAAAGAAGAATTGGAAGATGGTACTGGAAGTCCAAAAAATAAAATTACTTCTAAAACGGAACAAGCACTGCGACAAAATGCCTTAAATCAAATTTTCGGAAAATTAAAAAAACGAGGTGCTGGAAATCATAAAACCAAAGCAATTGGTAGTGGAGATGAGCATACAGGTGAATTCCGAAATTTTCATTTTGGAGATTCTTTAGATCGAATTTCGATGACTGAAAGCATAAAAAATGCGCAGATTAATAATGGTGTTGGTAATTTTTCATTAACGGAACAGGATTTAATTGTACAAGAGACGAATTTTAAAGCGCAAATGAGTACCGTTTTAATGATTGACATTAGCCATAGTATGATATTGTATGGAGAAGACAGAATTACTCCTGCTAAAAAGGTAGCAATGGCATTAACAGAACTTATTAGAACCCGTTATCCTAAAGATACTATGGATATTTTGGTTTTTGGTAACGATGCTTGGATGATTTCCGTTAAAGACTTACCATACTTAAAAGTAGGGCCTTATCATACGAATACTGTTGCAGGGCTTCAACTTGCCTTGGATATTTTACGAAGAAAACGAAATACTAATAAGCAAATTTTTATGATTACGGATGGTAAGCCTAGCTGTTTACGTATGGCTGATGGCACGTATTATAAAAATAGTAATGGCTTAGACAAGCATATTGTAGAGAAATGCTACAATATGGCTGCACAAGCTAGAAAATTGCATATCCCAATAACTACTTTTATGATTGCAAGTGATCCCTATTTAATGCAATTTATTGAGCATTTTACAAAAGCAAATCAAGGAAAGGCTTTTTATACTGGTTTAAAAGGTTTAGGGGAAATGATTTTTGAAGATTATGAACAAAATAGAAAAAGAAGAATACGATAAATTTAGAATTATTAATAAAGAAGTATACTTGAAAAGGATACTATACTAGAATATACAATATGAATTATCAAGATATAAATACATTAGGTGAATTAAAAGCTACAGGATATCAATCTATTTCCATAAAAGACGAGTTAAGAAACAATCTAATAAATAAATTAAAGCAGCAAGAAACAGTTTTCACAGACATATGGGGGTATGAAGACTCGGTAATACCTGAATTAGAAACTGCTATTTTGTCGAAGCATAATATTAATCTTTTAGGATTACGAGGACAAGCAAAAACAAGGTTAGCACGGTTAATGATAACTTTGCTAGATGAGTATATTCCTATTGTAAAAGGATCTGAAGTAAATGATGATCCGTTACGTCCATTATCAAGATATGCCAAAGAACAAATAGCCGAACATAAAGATGATACACCAATTTCTTGGATACACAGAGAAGAACGTTTTTTTGAAAAATTAGCAACTCCCGATGTAACTGTAGCCGATTTAATTGGCGATGTAGATCCTATAAAAGCCATGAATTTAAAATTGAATTATGCAGATGATCGGGTTATTCACTTTGGGATGATTCCAAGAGCTAATCGTTGTATTTTTGTAATTAACGAAATTCCTGATTTGCAAGCTAGGATTCAAGTATCCTTATTCAATATACTACAAGAGGGCGATATCCAAATTAGAGGGTTTAAATTACGTTTACCTTTAGATATTCAGTTTGTATTTACAGCAAATCCTGAAGACTATACTAATAGAGGGAGTATTGTAACGCCATTAAAAGACCGTATAGGTTCGCAAATTTTAACACATTACCCAAAATCTATAGAAATAGCTAAAAAAATTACTGCACAAGAAGCTACCTATCTTCAAGAGCAAAAAAACAAGATACATGTACCAGAACTTGCAAGAGATATAATAGAACAGCTAGTTTTTGAAGCGAGAAAAAGTGAATATGTAGATTTAAAAAGTGGAGTAAGTGCCCGAATGAGTATTTCCATCTTTGAAAATCTTTTAAGTACTGCTGAAAGAAGATCTTTGTTAAACGAAGAAACGAATACCTCGGTTCGTGTATTAGATTTTTTAGGAACAATATCTGCAATTACTGGAAAGATAGAGCTAGTTTATGAAGGAGAGCAGGAGGGAGCAGATATGGTTGCACAAATACTACTCAATAATGCGATTAAAACTATTTTCAATACCTTATTTCCTGAAATTAAGAAATTGAAAAAGGAAGGAGAAGCATCTCCATATGACGCTATTTCATTATGGTTTTCTTCTAAAGAAGCTGTAGAATTACTAGACGATATGGATGAAAATTATTTTAGAGAACAGTTAGATTCAATAGTGCCTTTAACTCTTTTAATCAAAAAATACCAACCTGAAATTTCTGAAAAAGATATACCTTTTATGCAAGAATTTATACTTTGGGCATTGTCCGAATATAAAATTTTAAACAAGGAACGTTTTAACACTGGTTTTCAGTTTAATGATCCATTAGCCAATTATATAAGAAGAATATAATTTTTCTTTAAATAGCTAAGCATTCAAAAGAGAAGGTTATAGGTATTATTTAAGAGGTTAAAAAGGGAAATTATTATAGCTTTACCAAAAATAGTAGATAATGCAAGGGAATTCGATTCTGTTGAATAGAAATGCTGTTAAAAGTTAAAAAAAGTAGATACAATTGGATTCACTTACACAAATCGTATTAGGAGCAGCAGTTGGTGAGGCTGTTTTAGGCAAGAAAATAGGTAATAAAGCTTTACTTTATGGAGCAATTGGTGGAACTATTCCTGATCTTGATGTATTTCTAGGATTATTTACAAATACAATTACTGCGATAGAATTACATAGAGGATTTAGTCATTCTATCTTATTTTCTGTAATTATGGCACCTCTATTGGGGTGGTTAGTTAATAAAATAGAACGGAGTAAGAATCTTGGTTGGCAACCTTGGGCTAAGCTATTTTTTTTGAGTTTGATTACTCATCCTTTGCTGGATGCTTTCACTACATGGGGCACTCAATTGTTTTGGCCTTTTAATATAAAAATAGCTTTCAATTCTATTTTCGTTATTGATCCTTTGTATACATTACCTTTTCTTTTTTGTTGCATTGCCGTTCTTTTTTGTAAACGTACTTCAAAACTCAGAAGTCGATTTAATAGATTCGGGTTGATTATATCAACAAGCTACCTTTTTTGTACACTTATTTTAAAATCATTAGCGTATAAAAAAATTGAAAGTGAATTAAGAAATCAAGGTATAGAATACACCGCAATTAGTACACGTCCTGCACCTTTAAATACTATTTTATGGAATGCCAATATCGATACTAAAGAGAATTATCTGATTACTGATTATTCCTTTTTTGATACGCAACCCTTAAAATTTAAAAAGTACCCCAAACATCGTGAAAAATCAGAGGCACTAATTAAATATCTAAATGTACAGCGACTTATCAATATTTCTGAAGGATGGTATATTATAGAACAAAAAGAGGATCATTGGTATTTTAACGATTTGCGATTTGGATTAATACCAAGAGAAGATGGTAGTTCCTTTTTTACTTTTTCCTACCATTTAAAAGAAATAGAAGGGAAAATTCAGGCAACTGAAGTTCCTAAAACGAAGCAAGAAGCTAAGTTTTTGATGCAGAGACTTTTGTATAGAATAAAAGGAAATAAATAAACTACAAAAGATTATAAACATTAATTTTTTAGAAATTTTCGCTAAACTCTTTAGTGAATTAATTAAAAAAAAGGGGATAGTATACCTTTTTAATGAATGAACCGGTTAGCGCTTGGAATATTAAAATTTCTTAAAAAAATATTTAAAATGATTTTCTATGAAGTTAACTGGATCACACTTTTTAGAAATTAAGAATATGAAATAAATAGAATGTATTGAAAAGAATAATCAATACTATATATTTTGTTTATATTTTTCTTTAAATAATTAAACATTACGTATCTTTATATTACTTAAATTATTTACCTAAAATATAAAAATATGTTCGGATTATTCAAAAAGAAATCACAAAGAGAAAAATTACAAAATAAGTATGAAAAATTATTGAAAGAAGCTTATACATTATCTACTTCTAACAGAAAAATGAGTGACCAAAAGGCTTTTGAAGCTGAAGAAGTTATGAAACAAATAGAAAAACTCAATTAGTATTAATTAGCTATAACATAGTTTCTAAACTCACAATAAATGAATATTTTAAAACTAGCATTACTAGTATCAAGTGTTTCTTTTTTATATTATGGAATTAACTGTTTAGTATCACAAAAAATGAAAGACGAATTTGTTAGGTTTGACTTAGATAAGCAAAGAATTCTAACAGGATATCTTCAACTTATAGGTGCTATTGGATTGGCTGTTGGTTATTTCTTTTCAACACTCTTAACCTTTATAGCCTCAGTAGGATTAACCATGTTGATGTTTACTGGATTTGCAGTTAGGGTAAAAATAAAAGACAGTATTTTAATGTCAATACCATCTTTAACATTTGCACTTATAAATCTATTTATTAGTATTAAATATTACTATCTACTTTTATAATAAAACTTTAGATAAACGCAATAAAAAGACATAATATTAAAAATAATGCAGCAGGAAAAGATTTTAAAAGAGGATCTTTAATTTTAATATGCATAACTATAGAACCAGTTAAAAATACAGCTAACCCTAAAGATGCAGGCTGTTTTAATATTGGTAACCAAATAGCTATGATTAACAAAATAGCAAGGGCTACTTTTAAAAAGCCTATAACGTAACACATAGTCTTTGATAATCCGTATGCTTCAAACTCTTCCAATATCGTTGTAGCATTTCCACCTCGCCACCTTGTAGCAGTTCTATTTTGTATAAGCCAAACATTTAATATGCTTACGCTTACAATAATTTGAAAGGCAATAATTAAATAATTCATATATAAGATTGATTTGTTGGTTTATAACCAAAACGATTTTAACAAATATACTAATTTTGTTTATATTTACACAGAAATAGTTAAACAAAATATAACAATTGAATAAGCAAGATTATAAAATACATATTATAGGAGCAGGAATTAGTGGATTAATTGCTGCAACTGTTCTTGAAAAAAACGGGTTTTCTCCTGTTATTATTGAAGCTACAAATAGAGTTGGAGGTAGAGTTAAAACTGATATTGTTAATGGTTATCAGTTAGACCAAGGTTTTCAAGTATTGCTTACTGCTTATCCTGCAGCTAAAAAATATCTAAACTTCGAATCTTTAGAGTTACAAAAATTTTTACCAGGAGCTTCAATTATTAAAAATGGTAAACAAGAAATAATTGGAGATCCATTAAGAGATACTTCTTTATTACTTTCAACATTATTTGCCAGAGTAGGCAGTTTTAAAGATAAATTTAAAATTCTTAAACTAACAAATAAATTAAAGAAAAAAAACATATCCGAAATATTTTCTGATGATGAACAAACAACACGATCTTATTTAATGGAATTAGGTTTTTCAATTAAAATTATAAATGATTTTTTTACTCCTTTTTTCAGTGGAATTTTTCTAGAAGATAAATTAGATACATCTAGTAGAATGTTTGAGTTTGTTTATAAAATGTTTGGAGAAGGAAATGCAACCTTACCAAAAGGTGGTATTGAAGAAATACCAAAGCAATTATTACAAAATTTAAAGAAAACTACTTTTAAGTATAAAACTCAAGTATCTTTTATTGATGATAGAAAAATAATACTTTCTAATGGTCAAAAAATTGAAAGTGACTATATAATTGTTGCTACAGAACCGAGTAAACTTATTAAAAACTTTAAAAAACGATCAACTGTTTGGAAAAGTTGTGACACCTTATATTTTGAAACAGAGAATAGAATCATTACTAAACCTATAATCGGTCTAATTCCTAAGCAAGATGCATTAATTAATAATATCTTTTATCATACCAGTATAGAAACTAAATTAAATCAAGATAAAGAATTATTATCAGTAACTGTAGTTAATAATCAAAACCTGTCAAATAAAGTACTTATCGAGCGTGTACAGAGAGAATTAATAGATTATTGCGGCATTAATACTATTAAATTTATTAAGCATTATAGTATACCAATGTCTTTGCCAAAGCTAAGTAATTTGCAATATGAAATGTTACCATCCGAGACCCGTTTAACAGATACAATATTTTTAGCTGGAGACATACAATTAAATGGTTCTTTAAATGCAGCTATGATAGCAGGAGAAAGAGCTGCACTTGGAATTATAGAATCTATGTAATCTTTTTAGTGTAAATTATCCTGTATGATATACTATATATGAAACAAAGGCTTTCAGGCAAATTTTAAATAATATTTAATTATAAATTGATGTTCAAATAATTATTGTTAACGATTCTGAGAATTTTACATTTTAAAATTATGAACGTAAAGGAATTTACTTTTTATTGAAAGGGTAGAGGAGTAGAATAACTACTATTATAGTTTATTTGGTATTATACTTCTATTAATTCTAAATACTATCTTTACCAATTCATGAAATTAATACTTGACTTTATTCTAATCATAGGAATTCTACTAAACCTAATCGTTTTAATAGGGTTAATACGAGTTAAAAATAAAAAAATACCACAACAAATATTAATTGCTTTTTGGTTATTAATCTTAATTAATATACTTCATTTTTATGCAGCTCTACATAATTTAAGATCTTTTAATAGGACTACTTTTCTTATTGAAGATGGTTCTCGTTTCATAGGAGCACCATTAATTTACATTTATTTAAAATCTCTTTTTTTTAAGCAAACAAACTTCATTAAAAAAAATAGTATACACTTTATTCCATTTACTCTTTACCTTTTAGGATATACTATACCTAGGCTTATTAATATTTTAAATGAACCTGATATCTTTAACCATATCCCAATAATTAATCAATCTATTAACTTAGCTTTAGTTAAAGATTTATATTTTATGGTGTATTGCTTTCTTTCTTTAAAATTATTTTATCGAATTAAAAAGAATATGAAACATCATTATTCTACAATAAATGAAAAAGACTTTTCGTGGCTAGAAATTTTTCTATTGAGCATTTCTACTGTAATTTCCGTAGATTTAATAATTACTTTGTTGGAAATATTTTTTGGATATAATGTTACATGGGATGGTTTTATTACAATTACGTTCCTTATAATAGCCATGTTTATTCTAGGATATAATGGACTAAAGCAGTCAACAATATTTCTTCCCTATTTTTTACTTGAAAAGCAACCTGAAAAAAGTAGTCATAAAATTTTAAAAGTTATCGAATCTTCAGAAACGTTAAAGATAAAAATTGAAAATACTCTTAAAACAGAAAAAGATTATTTAAACCCTGATTTAACCTTAAGAGTATTGGCAGAAAAAATTAATTTATCTGAAAGAAAACTCTCAGCTTTTTTAAATAATGAAATGCAAATTTCTTTTTACAATTTCATCAATTCCTATAGAATTGAAGAAGCTAAAAAACGATTAGCATCCAGTGACTATAAAAAATATACAATAGAAGGAATAGGGCATTCTTGTGGATTTAAATCGAGAAGTAGTTTCTTTAAAATTTTCAAAAAAGAAACAGGAGTTTCTCCTTCTAAATACAAGCAAACACTAGTAAAATAGTCCTTTTGCATCTAAAAAGACTTCATTTGTATTAAATAATTTTATAAAAAAAACGAATTATAGAATCTTTGCTCATAGATATTTTAACCATAAAACATGTATCAATTAATAATGAAAAAAAGACTTATTATTTTATTAGCGATCTCTATAATTAGCTGTGAAAAATTAGAAATAAACAAACTACAAAAAACAGCACAACAAGACTCTTCAAGAACTCATATGAATTCGGTTTTAAATAACCTAAAACCCTTTCACTATTTGAAAGGTAAGGTACAAAAACAAACCATAGAAGGGTTAATGCAAAAATATAATGTACCTGGTCTTCGTATTGTTTTTACAGAGAAAGGAAAAATTTCATGGTCAAAGAGTTACGGGTATGCTAACCTTAAAGATTCCATAAAAGTCGATAAAAACACTACATTTCAAGGAGCATCATTAGGTAAACCTGTAACTTCAATGGCAGCGTTGAACCTTGTAGAAAAAGGAGTTTTAGAGTTAGATGAAGATGTTAATAATAAACTTAAAGGTTGGAAAGTACCTACTAATGAATTTACAAAAAAAGAAAAGGTCACACTACGTAGACTTATTGGTCATACCTCAGGATTTAATCGATATTATGGCGCAAATTATATGTCTAATGAAAAATTACCCACAATAATACAGACGTTAAATGGAGAAAAACCTTCAAAGCATCCTGCAGTAAAATTAATTGCTGTTCCGGGTGAAAAGTATACC
>JBELFC010000072.1:0-8095 GCA_042093175.1 Tenacibaculum sp.
GCTATAAAAAAAGTACCTCGTTTAGGAGGGAAAGCGTTTGAACAATCTGCTGGGTTTTTACGTGTTAAAAACGGAGATAATGTTTTAGATGATTCAGCGGTTCATCCTGAACGATATTCGTTAGTAAAAAAAATAGCTAAAGATTCTGGTAATAAAACAAATGAATTAATAGGAAACACTTCTGCTTTAAAACAAATAAAATTACAGCAATACGTTACTGACTCTTTTGGGTTACCAACCCTACAAGATATTATTAAAGAGTTAGAAAAACCAGGTTTAGATCCAAGAAAAAAAGCTAAAGCTTTTAGTTTTAATGAATACATTAAAACTATTAATGATCTTAAAACTGGACAAATTTTACCAGGTATTGTAAATAACATCACAAATTTTGGTTGTTTTGTAGATATAGGGATTAAAGAGAGTGGTTTAGTTCACGTATCAAACTTATCAAATACTTTTGTACAAGATATAAATGAGCATGTTAGCTTACAACAACATGTTCAAGTTAAAGTTTTGGAAGTAGACACTCATAGGAAACGCATTCAGTTAAGTATGAATTTCTAATAACCTTTTAACCTTTACTCAATAAACAACTCTTTTTCATAAAAAAGTAAGGATAAATCTGCCTTACTTTTTTGCCTATTTACTTGTTTTTTTAACTTAATCGTCTAAAACACTTTAAAATAACTGTGCTGAAATTGATAATTTTATATAATAATTTATTAAATTTAGTACTTGAGTTAAAAACCCCCCAATGTGTACATTAAAAATAATAATTTAATAGTACCATTTTACATACAAAAAAATGGATGAAAAGAGAATACAACTTTTAGAAGAATCTCTTGCTCTTGAACGTAAAGCTCGCAAAGAGGCTGAAGCAATAATGAAACAAAAGTCATTAGATTTACATGACAAGAACCAAGAACTAGAAGAAACTAATCAAACCCTTTCTAAAGTTATTAATGATAAACAAATTGAATTAAACAACTTGTTTAAAACGATTATAGATCCTTATATTCTTATGGATTTATATGGAAACGTTTTAAAAATGAATGATGCTTCTATTGAGTTTTTTGGTATTAATAACGAGGAAACTCCTTTCAATGTAATGGAAACACTGTATGAAGAAGACATTGAATATGCGATGAATTCGTTTCAAGAGTTTTTAGAAACAGGAATATTTAGAAATTTTCAAGCAAGAATATACAACAATTTGAAAGAGCTAAAATGGGTTGACATTAACTGTAATGTAGTTTATGATACTGAAGGTAAGCCTACTTTTGCGCAAGGAATTATTAGAGATATTACACAGCAAAAGATTCAACAACAAATTTTTGACGAGCAAAAAAATCAATTAAATGCTATTGTTGATTATTCTTCATTGGGAATTGTATTAACTAAAAAAGGAGAGATTATAAAAAGTAATAGAGCTTTTCAAGAGTTACTAAATTATTCAGAAGAAGAACTTTTAGCTTTATCTGTTGGTGATATTTCTATAAAAGAAGATAAAGAAATATCTAAACACTATATGAAGCAACTTGATAATGGTGAAATAGAGCATTTCTCAATTAATAAAAGGTACAGAACCAAACATGGCACTGTTATTTGGGCAAAAACAAATGTTTCTACTGTAAAAACAAGTAGAGAAAAGAACAGTTACCAAGTAGCTGTTGTTGAAGATATTACTGAGGAACTTCAAAACCAATCCCTCCTTAAAGCATTGAACAGCTTAATGTCTTCAATATTAGGAAAAACTGATATTTACGACATTGCATGGGAAATCTCAGAAAGAACAACTGAGCTTTTAAATTTTGAAGATTTAGTAATTTACTTATTAGATTATAAAACTGGTAAATTAAAACAAATTGCTGCACACGGTGGTAAAGTTGAAAAAAGAAAGATTATACAAAACCAATTAGAAATTAGTATTGGAGAAGGAATTGCTGGTTATGTTGCCAAAACTGGTAAATCAGAAATTATTAGCGATACCTCTAAAGACAAAAGGTATTTAGTAGATGATAAAGTACGCCTTTCTGAAATTTCAGTTCCTATTATTGCAAACAACGAAATTATTGGGGTTATTGATTCTGAACACTCCAACAAAAACTTTTTTACAGATTATCATTTAAAAACGTTAGAAACCATAGCAAATTTAGCTGCTACTCAATTAAAAAATGCACTTAATTTACAACTTCGTATTGAAGCAGATAATGAAAATAAAACATTGTTAAAAAGCTTAACCAAAAGTAACAAAGAGTTAAAAGATTTTGCACACGTGGTATCACACGATCTTAAATCACCTTTAAGAAGCATGAATGCTTTAGCTAGTTGGATTAAAGAGGAAAATGCAAAAACAACAAACAAAATTATTGATGACGACATTAATTTACTATTAAAAAAAATTGATAAAATGGAACACTTAATCAATGGTATCTTAAAATATGCTAGTATTGATCAAGTTAAATCTACAAAACAAAAAACTGATATTCAAAATCTAGTAAAAGACATCATTGATACTATTTACATACCTAAAAACATTAAAATAAATATTTTAAGTAAGCTACCTAAACTAGAAGTAGAGAAATTTAGAATATATCAATTATTTCAAAATTTAATAAGTAATGCTGTAAAGTATAACGATAAACCAGAAGGAATAATAAACATCACTTGTAAAGAAGAAGAAGAATCTTGGTTATTTAGTGTTCAGGATAACGGAATTGGTATCTCCGATAAATATCATGAAAAAATATTTGAAATTTTTCAAACGTTAGAGAAAAATGAAGATTCAACTGGAGTTGGCTTATCTATTGTAAAAAAAATTGTTGATATATACGAAGGAAAAATTTGGCTTACCTCTAAAATAAATGAAGGTACCGTATTTTATTTTACACTACCAAAATAATTCTTTTCAAATATTTTTAAAACCTCTCCTACTATTTAATTAGTAGTTTCCCTTTATTTAATTTAATAAAAGTTAAATTGAAATTTTCTCTTATCATTAAACAATTGCATTTGAACGAAAGTTAGCTCCTCTTCATCAATATAACTTATAAAACTCAACCTTTTTTTATAATTTCATTATTCACAACCCTTAACTATAAGAAAGCATTTTGATTCTAAAAGTTAGTAATATACTGTTATAAAAACCTGAAGAATGGATTATCATAAAATACGATTTTTAGAAGAATCTCTTGCTCAGAAAGATGCTGATCTTAAAAAAGCGAAAGAAGATTTACAAAAAATATCTTTAGATTTAGATTATAAAACTCAAGAGCTTAAAACTACAAGAAAAAATTTATCTTCTATTGTAAATGAAAAACAACTTGAAATAAACAGCTTGTTTAAATCTATTATTGACCCATACATTTTAATGGATCTTTTTGGTAATGTTATAAAAATGAACAAAGCTTCAATTGACTTTTTTGGTATCGATAATAATAAAAACTCATTTAATGTTATGGATACACTTTTTCATGATGATTATGAATATGCGATGAAGTCTTTTCATGAACTAATTGAAAAAGGTACTTTTAGAAATTTTCGCACAAGAATATATGACAAACATAAAAACTTAAGATGGGTTGACATTAATTGTAATATTGAGTATGATGATAAAGGAAAACCAACTTTAGCACAAGGTATCATTAGGGATATAACTGAACAAAAGTTACAACAAAATATTTTTGATGAACAAAAAAATCAATTAGATGCCATTGTTGAACATTCTTCTATAGGAATTGTATTAACTCAAGAAGATAAAATCATTAAATCAAATAAAGCCTTTCAAAGTTTATTAGAATATACAGAAGAAGAATTAACCACTTTAAGTATATCAAATATTTTAGAAAAAGAAATTATTGATACGGCTAATAACTTACTAAAAAAAGATGGTATTGAAGAAAATAGAAGCTCTTCTATTAACAAATGTTATCGTTCAAAAAATGGTAAAAAAATTTGGGCCAAAACAAATACTTCAGTTATAAAAACTAATAACAATAATAGTTATCAAGTAGCTATTATTGATGATATTACTGAAGAATTACAAAATCAATCCTTGCTTATAGCATTAAATAGTTTAATGTCTTCTATTTTAGGAAAAACAAACATTCACGAAATTGCATGGGAAATAACAGCAACCTCTGCAAAGTTATTAGGTTTTGAAGATTGTGTTATTTATTTATTGAACTATAAAACAGGTAAATTAGAACAAATTGCCGCTTTTGAAAATAAAATTGACGCCAACAACATCATAACAAATCAATTAGAAATATCAATTGGTGAAGGCATTGTTGGTAGTGTAGCAAAAGAAGGTAAATCAGAAATTATAAACGACACCTCTAAAGATAAAAGGTACATTGTAGATGATAAAATTCGTTTATCCGAAATTTCTGTTCCAATCATTGCAAACAATGAAGTTATTGGTGTTATAGACTCTGAACATTCAACTAAAAATTATTTTACAACATTTCATTTAAAAACATTAGAAACCATTGCTAATTTAGCTTCTTCTCAGTTAAAAAATGCTCTTAATTTACAGCTTCGAATTGAAACTGATAAAAAGAACAAAGCATTATTAAAAAACTTAACTTCAAGAAACAAAGAATTAAAAGATTTTGCACATGTAGTATCACACGATCTTAAATCGCCTTTAAGAAGTATCAATGCTTTAGCAAATTGGATTAAAGAAGAAAACACTATTCATCAGAATAAAATTATAGATGAGAACACGAAATTACTTTTAAAAAAGGTTGACAAAATGGAATACTTAATCAACGGTATTTTAAAGTACACAAGTATTGATCAAGTAAACTCTAAAAAACAAAAAACTGATTTAAATGGCTTAGTTAAGGATATTATAGATACTATTTATGTTCCAAAAAATTTTACCGTAAACATTTTAAATAAATTACCAAAATTAAACGTAGAAAAATTTAGAGTATATCAATTATTCCAAAATTTAATAAGCAATGCTTTAAAATATAACGATAAGCAAACTGGTATCATAAATGTGAAATGTAAAGAAGAGCAATCTCATTGGCAATTTAGTATTGAGGATAATGGCATTGGAATTTCAGATAAGTATCATAAAAAAATATTTGAAATCTTTCAAACTTTAGAAAACAATGAAAATTCAACAGGAGTTGGACTCTCCATAGTAAAGAAAATAATAGATATTTGTGAGGGAAAAATTTGGTTAACCTCAAAAGTTAATGAAGGTACCATCTTTTATTTTACGCTGCCTAAATAAAAAAGAAACTATAAAAGCCCACAGATGTTTGTGAGCTATTTATTTACTGAAAAAATTTCCTTTAATTGTTTTACCATATTTCCATTACCTGAAACTGTAATCTCCCCAACTTTTTCAGCAATTTTCTCTACATATTCCATTTCTTTTAACTTATATAACATCTCATTATCCTCCATTAATTTAGCAGTATTCAACAAACTTCTAGTAGAAGCTGTTTCTTCACGTCTTGTAATAATATTAGCTTGAGCCTTTTTCTGTGCTACTAAAACCTGGTTCATAATTTCTTTCATATCACCTGGTAAAATAACATCTCTAATTCCACAATTAATTAATGTTACTCCTAAAGCCTTTGCATTCTTAGAAACTTCCTCAAATACCGCATCGCCAATATTTTCTTTTTTCTCTAACAACTCATCTAAAGTGTACCTACCAACATAAGACCTTAAAGCAAGTTGCATTAAAACATACAATTGTTTTTCAAATTCTTTATTAGCTAATAATGCTTTTTCAATATCAATAACTTTGTACTGAGTGTAAAAATTAATTCTAATATTCGCTTTATCTTTCGTCAATAATTCTTGTCCAGAAACCTCTAACTGCAATTGTCTTGTATCAACTTTAGCTATTTTAATAGAAATATCATTTCTCCAAAATCTATATACACCACCAGTTAGGGTTTTAGTATACACATCATCTATTAACAACACTGCTTTCTCATACGCAGCTACTTCAAATACTCTTATGTATTTATTTACAGCATAATTTTTAAACAACGCTTTATCTAAATTTTCAGTGATATAAATTTTACCAATATCAATGGTTTGAAAAGTTCTTTTTACTAAACCTTTCCAAAATGTATATCTCCCAGCTTCTAAAGCACGCTTAAAATTATTATTTTCATATACAAAAACTAACTCATTATCTTTTACTTCAATAACCTCTAGCATCTTAACTAATTCTTCATCTTTTAATAAAACTTCTAACGCTACTGAAATATTGAAATCTTTAGTTAAATCATATGTATTTACATATTGATTAAACCCTAACCAATGCAAGCCACTAGTAATTACTTTTTGATAGTCTCCATTTTTAAAAACTAAGCCTACATTTCCTTGATTAATTCTTACTCTTTTCATTTTTTCTTTTGTTTTTAATTCAACTTCTTTTATAACAATTCATTCCAATAAAGGAGAAACTTGTTCTTTTTTAATGAAAAGTATTGAGTACTCATGCTTATAAAAACACGGAAATAATAATTTTAAAAAAGTCCATATTTTAATTTAACAAATGGATTACAGTTTATACTCAACAATAATTGACTTACTAAATATGAATACTTCACTTATTTAAAAGTTATTCTTTCAAGTACGTTTACAAGTGTTTATTTAAAAACTTCATTAAACACTCAATACTTTTACTTTTTCATCAGTTTTATAAGGTGATGAGCTTGATTTACAAAAACTACCGAGATTATCAGTCTCTAGTTTAAAATCGGATTTGAACCGACACACTTTAAAGAGTGTTACCGAAGACCTAGATTTTCAGTCTAGAAATCTATTGCTCTACCAAACTGAGCTACATAACTTACGTTATGACAGGATTCGAACCTGCGACGCATAGAGCCGTGATTATTTTTTGGCTAATAATCAAAACCTTCAAGTCAAGTTGCACATACAAACTCAATACAAAACTGCAAAGTTGTATACAATGGTGCTATACAGAAACACGCAACAAGACTTACTTGATATTTTAATGTCATTAAAATGAAATAATGAAGAAGTTCTTTAAAAGGTTACTTCATTTCACTTCGTTACATTCGTAATGACTTTTTCATTTTAATATGTTAATGAACTTCTTTAATTTACCTCATCATACACCATGTTATGATGAGGACTTTCATCTTTTTCTTTTGCAATTCTCCCACTTTTAACGGCGTTCTTTTTCAATTACTATGCAAATATTTAACACAGCTACGCAGTCTTTTTGCGTAATTAAAATATTTTTGATTTTTTGTAGGAATAGCAAGATTCGAACTTGCATCTTTAGAATCGTACTCTAAAATTTTATCCAATTAAACTATACCCCTTTTTTAATAATTACTATTTTGATTAATATTCAAATTTTGTAAACCTGATAGGATTTGAACCTATACAACAAGAATCAAAATCTTGTATGCTAACCATTACATCACAGGTTTCTCTTCTAGAGAAAGAAATAAATCTTTATTCTTTACTAGTACGGGAAGAGAGACTCGAACTCTCACATCTTTCGATACTAGATTCTAAATCTAGCGTGTTTACCAATTTCACCATTCCCGCATTTAATTTTGTCTGAGAAGTAGGATTCGAACCTACAGCCTCCTGCATCCAAAGCAGGTAAACAACCAATCGTTATCTTCCCAGTTTTGCAGTACTGACGGGATTCGAACCCGCAACTTTCCGAGAGACAGTCGGACACACTAGCCATTGTGCTACAGTACTTTTTATGTAAGTAATAGGACTAAACTTATGTACTTGAATAAAACTAGATTTATAATCTAGTAAGTTGTCTAATTACTCCACACTTCCTTTTTATTAAGTCATTGCTAATGAAATGAAGCAATCTTTTAATAGATAAATAGATTCCTTCTTCGTACCTCATCGGAATGACATTTTTATTATTTAATCAACTCTTAAACAAGTTTGAATCACCTCAATCATCGAAACAAGGATGAGATTGCTTCGCGTTCTCATCTAGTCTAGAATTGGATTTCCGTAATTCTCAAACAAGTTTGGATTACCTCAATCATCGAGACAAGGATGAGATTGCTTCGCGTTCTCATCTAGTCTAGAATTGGATTTCCGTAAT
>JBELFC010000072.1:8195-15083 GCA_042093175.1 Tenacibaculum sp.
TCTCAAACAAGTTTGGATTACCTCAATCATCGAGACAAGGATGAGATTCGAACTCATAAAAAACGGAGTTGCAGTCCGCTGCCTTTGCCATTCAGCCACCTTGTCGTTTTATTCCATAAAAAAAGCATCTCTGGTTAAGGAGATGCTTTACAATTATGTATGAATATATAATTAACTTATATCATCATAATATATCTCCTTTTTAAAATTGAACTCCTGATCACCACATAGTATACATAGGCTACTCGGTAAGCGAAACTCGAAGTAGTTTAGTTTTATATGTTGTGAATACTGTTTCATTTTATGTTCTTATTTTTATTTTTAATAGTATATCTAGTCAACATCAAAACAATAATTTCTCTTGTTTTGATGTTGCAAATATGTAACACATTTTTTAATTACACAAGGAAAAAATAAATTCAAACTATTGATTTACAGGTGTTTAATTTAATTTTATCCACTAAGAATCCTGTCCGTTATTTAACGGATAATAAACTTTCGCACAATAGTCTGTCTCTCAATTGTTTGTTACTTTTTATTATTTGATTTTCTTAACTAAAACATTTTTATTTTTTTTCATAAAAAAAGCGTCCAATTGTTAATTGGACGCTTTGTATTGTTCTGTGATTAACTTAAAAGTATTAAATCACTGTTTATTTTTACATACATAACATCCTTTTCGCCAAATACTCGGGCGAAAATCAAATGAACAAAGCTGTATTTGCTCTTTAGTATGTATATATTTTAATTTCATTTCTTAATTATTACTGCAATATTACTCTTTTTTAGTTTATGATAGACCAAACCAACTCTAATTTAGCACCAAAATAAATAAGGTTTCATAAAAAATGATAAACATTTTTTTATTTCTAAACGATTGTTTAGATTTGTAATATATAAAAACTAATGTCTAGAAAAAAGCAATATATAGAAGAAGAGGTTATAGACAAAGCAATGCGATTGTTTTGGAGGAATGGTTATGAAAATACTTCTATGCAAATGCTTGAAAAAGAAATGGGGATAAACAAATTTTCCATTTATTCAAGCTTTGGTAATAAACATGGAGTTTTTATCAAAAGTATAGAGTTATACAAGCGTAAAACAAACAAAATGTTTGATCAATTAAAAGAGAAGAATAATGGAATAAACGACATTAAAACATTTTTTTATGACTCTGTTGAAGTTTGTTATCAAGAGGGCAACCATAAAGGTTGTTTAATGACTAATACTTATAACGAGTTTTCAAATAATACTGATTCTGAAATAAACGAGTTAATTGATCTTTTTATGAATTCATTAAAGAAGATATTTATTCAAAAGTTAAAAGATGAATCAAAAAATGATGAAACAATATTAAAAGAAGCTAACTTTTTACTCTTGGCAAAACATGGCTTAGCTGCAGCTACTAGAGTTAACAATAAAAAAGAGATATCTGATTATATTGAAATGATATTTAAAAATATTTAAACATTTTTTTTACAACAAAACTAAACGATCGTTTAGTTTTATAATTAAAACCAATAATTATGAGTACATTAAAAATTCACACAATTGAAACAGCTCCTGAAGGAAGTAAAAAACTATTAAATAAATCATTAAAAGCTTTTGGTATGGTACCCGGATTACATGGCGTATTGGCCGATTCACCAGAAACATTAGATGCCTATCAAAAACTACATGAATTGTTTTCAAATTCGTCTTTTAATAATGAAGAACTAACTGTAGTTTGGCAAACCATAAATGTAGAACACGGATGTCATTATTGTGTTCCTGCACATACTGGAATAGCTCATATGATGAAAGTTGATAAAAATTTAACTGATGCGTTAAGAAACAAAACTGCTATTGCCAATGAAAAATTAGAAATACTAAGAAATACAACTTTAGCTATAGTTAGAAATAGAGGTAGAATTTCTGATTCAGATTTGAAAGCATTCTTTGATGCTGGCTATCGTCAACAGCAAGTCTTAGAAATCATTTTAGGCTTAGCACAAAAAACAATTAGTAATTACACTAATCATATTGCTAACACCCCTATAGATGAACCTTTTAAAAAGTTCGCTTGGGAAAATGAAATGTAAAAATAACACGAATAAAAAACCACATTAAAATAAATAATGTGGTTTTTAGTTTTAAATCATTTCTTCTTTTTCTTAGATTTTTTATCTTTTTTCTTAGATTTTACTTTCTTCTTTTTGGGCAATTTCCCCTTTATCCGTTTTTCTTCTTCATCAATAGTATATGAAAATTCACTATTAAAACTGTGCTCTCTAGCTTTAGTAACGTTTTTTAACGACTTTTTATATTTCTTTTTGGCTTCAAATAAAACTGCTTTTTTTAAATACAACACCGCTTTATCTGATCCCTTTACACTCAAGGCAAAATCTATTAGCTTTTCAGCCTCCTCAAAATCTTCATTCCATAATAACACGTTAATGTAATTAGGATAAATATTAAATGCGTGAATGTTTTCAGCTAAAGCTTCAGAATAATATTCTTTTGCTTTGTCATAATTGTATAATGCTTCGGCATTAATACGCCCCATTAAACATAAGGCAATCGTATTTTTTTCATCATATGCTAAAGCATATGTTAAAGCTTCAATAGCTTCTTCTAAATCATACGGATAAGCATCTAATGCTTTAAATATGTAATTGTTTGCTAATGTTCCCATATTATTTTCTTGTTTGTCATTTTGAAGAATCATCTAAATTTATTAATCTATAGAGAGATTACCTCTTTACGCTTCGCTACAATCGTAATGACGTTTTATATTGTTATTCTAATTGTTTTCTTAAATCAGTTTTTAGTTGATTCCGTTTTGTTTTAAAAGATTTCAATTTCTTTTGTTGTTTAAAATCTGAACCTGTAAATGTTCTAGTAGGATTTCCTCTTTCTAAACTTAAATGATTTTCCCATTCGTTCTTTACCGATTCTTTTAACTGACCGATATTATGATCTGCTATTTTTTCTTTTAATCGTTGTATTGCAGTCTTCTTATTTTGATGTTGTGAACGACTATCAGAAACCAACACTTGAACTCCTGTTGGTATATGTTTTGCTCTAACAGCAGAACTTACCTTGTTTACATGTTGCCCACCAGCTCCTGAACTTCGAATTGCTTGAAATTGAATATCGTTTTCATTAATTGTTTTTTCTTTATATTGATTCAATTCATAACAACCGATAAACCAGTTTTTACGTTTATGATATTTTCTAAAAGTTGAAGTTCCGATCCATTGAATAGATCCTAACCAGTTTTTTAAAAAATCAGAAAGTTTTTTTCCTTTTAATTCAACAGTTACAGATTGTACTGTTCCATTTTCAATTCCATTAACTTTATGCAACACTGTATATTCAATGTTAGCTTCTATTAATTCTTTTAAAAATATTTTTAAAATTTTTGCAACTACCCATGCACATTCTGATGGGCCTTTAGCTGCTGTTATTTGTATTATTTTTGTGTCCATTATTTCTTATTATTTATACTAATCCCTTTACTACGATGCTTGCGTTAGGGATTGAAGTGGCATCCTTTTTATAGCTTACATAAATAAGCGTCATTGCGAGGGACGAAGCAATCTGTTTATTAATTTTAAGATTGCCACAGTTTACAAAACAGTAAACTTCGCAATGACAGTTATAAAAAGATATAGCGTAAAGCCCGACCTTTTGGTAACGCCCAAAGAATGCTATTTATCCATTCTTACAATTTTCGGCGTAAAGGTTCCTAAAACCTCAACCAATTCTTGTTGATTTGCCATTACTTTTTTAATGTTTTTGTATGCCATTGGTGCTTCATCTACTCCTCCACCAATAAGGCTTACTCCATTCATTTTTAATTGGTGTTTGATATCGCTTTTTGTAAATTTCTCTTTACACTTTCTTCGAGAATGTTTTCTACCAGCTCCATGAGAAGCAGAATTTAAACTTTCAGTATTTCCTAAGCCACGTACTATGTACCCAGGAGCTGTCATGGAACCGGGAATGATACCTAACTCACCTTTGTTAGCAGGAGTTGCTCCTTTTCTATGAACAATTAATTCTTGTCCATTCACCTCTTCTTTCCAAGCAAAATTATGGTGATTCTCAATTTTTGCAATTGCTTTTGCTCCTAGTAATTTACCAATTCGTTTATGAATATTATCGTGACATGCTTTTGCATAATCACCCGCTAAATTCATTGCTAACCAATATTCTTGTCCGTCATGAGTATTCAAATCTAACCACGCTAAATGTTGTACATTTTTTGGTAAAGGACATTGTTTCGTTGCTAAATACGTATAATGTTTTGCAATGTTTGCTCCCAATCCACGACTTCCACTATGCGTTAATAATCCTATATATTCTCCAATAGGCAAATCAAATTCATTGTTTTCATCTGTAATAGTTACCACTCCAAATTCTACAAAATGATTTCCTCCACCTGAGGTTCCTAGTTGATTATACGCTTTAATTTTTAATCGTTTTAACAATGGGATATCTTGAAACTCGGTACGTTCAAATATTTCATGATCATGTTTCATTTTGTGCGTTTCATACATTCCGAATTTAGTATGCTCAGACAAAATATTTTCCAACTGATGAACTTTCCCTTTTAAATAAGATGCTTTTACTGGATATACTGTTAAACACATTCTACAACCAATATCAACTCCCACTCCATAAGGAATCACGGCATTTTCTGTGGCCAATACACCACCTATTGGTAAACCATATCCTGCATGCGCATCTGGCATTAAAGCTCCTTGTACAGCTATTGGTAATTTTAAAGCGTCATACAATTGGTATTTTGCTACATCATCAATTTCATTTTCTCCATAAATACTAAATGGAACCCTAGTGTTTCGTAATTTGTGCATTTGTACCTCAACAGGTTTTACCAAACCTTCAGCTACTTTACCCCAAATAGCATTTCCCTGATATTTTTCTGGTGCTAACAATACTTGTTTTGCTTCCTCTAAAATGCGTTCTTTCTTTTCTCTTTTACGATATCTATTAATTTGCCCTAAGGCTATATTTATACTATTATTTTTTGGAAACCCTAATTTTATTAAGTCCTTTCCTTTTAATTTATTTCCCATGATATGTTGTCATTTATAATATCCTGTAAAGGATACTTTTTAAGAGCATTCAACTGTTTAATTACTTGAAATTTTTGCTTGTGTTCTTGAGGAGTTCTCCAATAATTCTTCCAATAACTCTCTTGCCAAATTTCATAATAACCACTTTTATACAATTGTTGTTCTAAAAGATCTAGCTCACTTTCAAGTTGAGGATCAATTCTTTTAGAATGTGTTATATATGCTCTTGTATATTTAATTTTATAAGCTCCTTTTGGAATTCTTATATAAAATCGCTGTTTAATTTTTTTGTTTTCGTTTCTAAAAGAGAATACCGTACACATAGCTTGCGCCTTGTATGTTAATCGATTAAATTGTTTCTTAGATATGGTTGGAAATTCTTTATATATTAAGTGTTTTGAGATTTTATGAAACCACTGTTTATCAGCTTTTTCTTTTGTTCTACCCCAAAAACTTTTTTCTATACAATCGTACAACTCTAAAATAGCCGCCTTGTTTTTATAGCGTTCTACATTTTCTGTTATTACAATTTCTTTGAACCAACCATGTCGTATAGGCTCTTTTAATTTTATGTACCCTAACTCTTTAATTTTTTGATAAATCTCTCTTTGCCTCTTTCTTATAATTCGAATGGCTTTCTGTCTTTGTTCTTTGATGTGTTTTGGTTTCAATGAACATATATTTAACTATTTATCACCTATCGGAAATAATTATTAACTCGTATGTTATTTGAAAAAGAGCATAAAAAAAATCCGAAACTTTTTGGCTTCGGACTTTTCATATATAGGATAATTCTTATCTATGTGTGAAGAAAGTCGCGAAGCATGTGCACACAAGAACCTGGTTCTATTAGTGTACTTATGTTTAATTGGTATTTGAACATGTTACTTCGTTTTATATTTGTTTTGTTGCATAATTGCGATGCAAACTTAGAATCTATTTTTGAATTACACAAATAAAAATATTATTTATTTAATTGACAATCAATTAATTATGTTTATTTATAGAAAATAAAAGTCCCGCCCGCCTTTTGCAGATTTATTAATTCACTGATACTTTGTTATGTACATTTTGTACTACACGATTCAAAGTTGATTTCAGGTTTTAAATTTTTTTATAAAAAAAAGCGTCCAAAAATTAATTTTGGACGCTTTTACTTTTTATACTGTGAATTTCTACCTAAAATACAACTCACGAAGTCGCTTATTTGCGTCCTGATATGTGAATTTTAGTATTGTCATAGGTTTAAATTTTGTTTTATTCTTTAATTTATAAAATATATAAGAGAGTTTTAAGTCTCTGTACTCTTGTTTCTTTTAGGAATGCCTATGGCATTGTAAGTATTTCTACTACTTTTCCATACACATTTTTAGTCCATCCGTTAATTCTTCCATGATTGTTACCTATTTGTAACCCTCTTTTATCATTTTTACCTTTTACAAGATGTGTAAAGCAGTTTCCACGAACTTTACAATAAACAATATCTCCAACTTCACATTGTTCCCAATTAATAGGCTTCAATTTTACTGGTTGTTTAGATTTTAAAAGAGGTAACATAGAATTACCTGGTTCTTTAGAAATAATGGTTTCGCCATTAGTCAATTTTTGAATTTTCCAATTCATATTATTATATTTTATAAATTATGTAACGCATTATTGTGTTACATATCTCATAAAATGATATAAGAACCTGTCAATGAACTGATGCAAAGATGCAATAAATTTTAATAAGCTAAAAATTTAATTTAAAAACGGCTCTACAAAACCAATAAATTCTAGATTATCTTTTTTCCAACGAGCTCCA
>JBELFC010000072.1:15183-16573 GCA_042093175.1 Tenacibaculum sp.
AAACGGCTCTACAAAACCAATAAATTCTAGATTATCTTTTTTCCAACGAGCTCCATGTCCTGACGCTATTCTTATCTCATATACTACTTCATGTTTGTAATGATAATAAACATTCCACCATGTTTTATTTTTTAACATCCCAGCTAATAAATCTCTTACTTTTTCTTCTTTTTCAGCAGGATTTCCAATAGCCTTTCCCCAAAAACTATTTGTGGTTCTTTCTGAATGCTTTTCAAAAGCTCTCACAGCTTTTGAAATTTGTGCATTATAAAACGTAAAGCTTGCATTGTACACCTCCTTGTTTATTGGCGGAATTGCTTTTTCATCTTTAATTGTTGCTGATGTAATTCTTTGTCCTAAAACTATAAGGAAATCTTTAATTTTTACTTCCTCAAATTTTTGAATTAATTCAGATATATTCTTTTCTTCTATTAAAAACTGAAATTTATTAAAGACCAAGATTCTATCAATTTTTATTTCTTCTTCAAAGCAGGGCTGCTCATATTTTTCGAGAAAACATTCTTGAGAAAAATAATTCACAATATTTGATGCTATCATTTCAATATGCTCATCCTTACATTTCAATAAGTAATGCTCTTTGTTTTCGTACAAAAACAGCCTTTGTATTTCTTTTAACTTAAATAATACCTTTTCTTCTTCCATTTTATTTTTACTAACAGGTGATCAAAAAAGGATAATTTTCGGGAATTAAAACGTCAATAATATTAGTCCAGGATTTTGTTTTATCTAAAATCCAAGCATCAGAACTTACTCCAATAAAATTGCTTTTTACTATGAATTTATCAGGATTATTCTCTTGTATCACTTCCCAATTATACCCTTTTTCATTTGCATACTCCGTTAGCTTTGTTTTCATGCGTCCACTATTAGAAACTGGAGCATCAAATACCCAAACAACTTTTAAAACACTATACTTTTTAAAGAACTCAGCAAAAACTTCAATGGCTTTTTCAGTTTGACGTACACTTTTATAGGTTCCATATAAATTCGATAGATCTCTATACGCTCCATCTCTTCCTTTAAACACATAGGCTTCTGATAGTATACTTTCTAATAATATTAACTGATTAAATCCGTCAATAATTAATGTAGTTCCTTCTAAATTTTCAACGGATATTTTAGTCTTTTCTCGATGCACAACAGCAGTTCCACTTGCCGCCATTCCTTTTATTGCTTGTTGTTGTCTTTTATTCAACTTATAACGATTTCCTACTAATTCACAGGAAGAAGATTCACCATAACCACGTTCTAATAAAAAAGACATATCAAATACCGCTTCTTTTATTTTTCGTTGCATAAATACTTCTCCAAATAAATAATCGTCTTTACCTTCTTTTCCTCTATTTTTTGACATTAAGTGTATAGTATT
>JBELFC010000073.1:0-16367 GCA_042093175.1 Tenacibaculum sp.
AGCCACATTGTATTCTTTCCAAGTTCCTCCTTTATTAGAAACATTTTGTAAAATCGGTTCAAACCGATCCATGGCTTTTGCAAATTTAGCTTCATTTGTTTCTCCTCTTTCAAACTCTAACCATACATCAATAAGTTCTTTAGCTTGAACTTCTGGTAACATTCCAAAAATCCTTTTCGCCGCTTTTAATTCTTCCTCAGTATTATTATGATTTTTAGTTGTATCAAAAATAAAAATATCACCTGAATCAATTTCAACAATATCATGAATCAATACCATTTTCAGCACTTTAAAAAGATTAATTTCTTCATTACTATGTTCAACTAAAATTAAAGCCATCATAGCTAAATGCCAACTATGCTCTGCATCATTTTCATGTTTATCACTATTAAACAACTTTGTTTTACGTTGTATATACTTTAATTTATCTATTTCTTTTATAAATTGAATTTGCTGTAATAATGTATTCATTCTTATTTGTATTTCTAATTTATTATATAATTTTACAATGCAAATTACTTGCTATTAGAAATTTTAAAAAAGGACAATTGTCCCAACTCAAAAATGATTAGAACTAACGTTGATTTTTTAACATATATTAACTTATTACATGAAAAATATCCTAACTTTTTTTTAGTTGAGAATTACAATCCAAAAGAAGTTATATTAAAGCAACAAAAAAGATATCAATCATTATATATCATTAAAAATGGTATAACTAAGTGCTATTTATCTGATGAAAATGGAAAAGATTTTATTCAAGAATTTTTAGGTAAAGGAATGGAGTTTGGTGAATTAGAAGTTTTTAGTGGGAATTTAAGTTATTGTTCTATTGAAGCAATATCAAAAGTCGTTGTTTACAAAATATCATATGAAAACTACAACTACTTGTTAGATAATGATCATTTATTTAATAGACTAGTATTAAAGTCAATGGCTTTAAAAATTGGATATAAAGCTCCAAGACATTCTTTTCAACAATCCTACTCTATCGAAGAAAATATTTTAAAACTAAAGCACAATTATCCGGATTATGATAAAATATTTTCTAAAAATGATATTGCAAATTATTTAGGTATTACTGTTCGCAGTTTGAATAGAACATTAAATGGATTAAAATAATTATTGTAGTTCAAAAAATATTTATCTTTTCATCATAGGGCCTAAGTTCTCACCTCCTAATAAATGTAAGTGTAAATGAAAAACAGATTGCCCTGCATCTTCATTTACATTCATTGTTAAGCGATATCCTGTTTTTGCAATGCCTTGCTCTTTAGCTATCTTTTTTGCTACCAAAAATAACTTTCCCAAAACTAAAGCATCATTTTCTGTAATATCATTTACTGTATGAATTTCTTTTTTAGGAATAATCAGAACATGCACTCTAGCCTGCAATCTTAAAGGTAAAAAAGCTATTACATCGTCATCTTCATAAATAACTTTAGCAGGTAATTCTTTATTAATTATTTTTGTAAAAACAGATCCTTTTTCTATTTTTTTAGCTTTTATTTCCTGGTAATCTTTACTTTGACCAAAACTAAAAAATACATTAACTATTAAAATAGTTGCTACTAAATATTTCTGAAACATATTTATTAAACTCTTTTTCATCAAAAATAATATTTTTTTAAAATAAACAAGCCTCCATAATTTAAGTCATTAAGAAAACTTTATGACTATAAAAATAGTAATACAACTATATTTATAGTCATAATTTAAAAATATTTATATATTTGCCTTATGAATGAATTAACAAAAGCTGAAGAACAAGTAATGAAATATGCTTGGAAACTTGAAAAAGCATTTTTAAAAGATATAGTAGCAGAATTTCCAGAACCTAAACCAGCCTATACTACAATATCAACGGTAGTAAGAGTTTTGGTTAGAAAAGAGTTTTTAAAATTTGAAACATTTGGTAAAGTAAGACAGTATTATCCTAGAATATCAAAAGACACTTATTTCAAAAAGCATATGAAAGAAGTTATTGGAAATTTTTTCAGTGGCTCTCCAAGTAAGTTTGCTTCCTTTTTTACAAATGATGAAGATTTAAAACTTACTGATTTAGAAAAAATGAAGATAATGCTTGAAGATAAAATAGAACAATTAAAAGCTAAAAATGAATAATTTATTAGTATACCTAATACAAGTAACAAGTGTTTTTTCCGTATTATACTTTGTATACATACTGTTTTTTAACAGACTAACTTTTCATACTATAAATCGAGGAATATTAATATTATTACTTCCTGTTTCTATCTTTCTCCCAATTTTAAGTAACTTATTTCCTGTTTTGTCTTCAAAAATTATAGAAGTTCCCATATTTGAGTATATAACTAATTCTCAAAATCATCAAGTATTTGATAGTAATCAAAACGAATTAGCCTCTTCATTTTTAAATTTCAATTCAGTATTGATTATTATTTATTTTTTGATTGTTATTGTTTATTTAATTAGAATTTTAGCGAATACAAAATCTATATTTAATCTAAAAAACAAATCAATAATTCAAAAAGAAGGTGGATATAAGATAGCCTTTGCTGATGTTCCAGAAATATTTTCATATTTCAAATGGATATTTATTCCTAAAAAAGAATTTAAAAAATATAATCAACAAATTGTAGAACACGAAATAATACATATTAAATTAAAACACTCTTGGGACGTTATTTTAAGTGAATTGTACATCTCCTTTTTTTGGTTTAATCCATTACTCTATTTTTATAGAAAATCACTCAAATCTATTCATGAATTTCAAGCTGATAAAGGAGTTCTTGAAAAAGGAATTAAAACTTCACAGTATATGGAGTTATTATTACAAAGTCTTAAAATTCAAAAACCAAATAATTTATACAATTACTTTAATCAACCAATACTAAAAAAAAGAATTACTATGATGACAAAACCTAAATCTAAAAACCTATCTAAACTTACATATATAGTGCTTTTTCCTGTATTCACTATACTAACTTTAGCATTTACCAAACCATCAAGTACAAATGATTCATTTATAAAAACAATAAATATCTCAAATCTAGTAAGTACCCCTCCTTCCCTATTTCCTGTTAAAAATGCTTCAAAAAAAGACATTACAAGTCTATTTGGAAAATTTAGAAAAAACCCGATCATAAAAAAGAAAGTTGTTCATGGAGGTATTGATATTAAAGCTAGTATAGGAACTCCTGTTATTGCTACTGCTGACGGAATTATTAATAAAGCCTCACTTGAAAATGCTTGGGGGAACTTAATTATAATTACACATGCCAATGGTTACGAAACATGGTATGCACACTTAAATGATTTTAATGTTATTAAAAATCAAAAAGTAAAAAAAGGAGATATTATAGGTTTTGTAGGAAATACAGGACGTTCATTAGGACCACATTTACATTATGAAGTAAAACAAAATGGTAAACGTTTAAACCCTTTGAATTTTATTAAATAAATCTTCAATTTTTAATCATTATTATTTCTAATTAAATAAAATTTTTACTCAAATCATTGGTTCTATTCATAAATAGAACTTTATAACTACGTTAATAAAATATATGAAATCATTATTTGCATTCTTTTTAATACTGTTTCTAAGCACAAATAATTATGGACAAATTCATCAAATTTTTGAATATAATATAGATTCAATATTAAACTTTAAAAACATAGTAAAAGATAGTATATCAAATTCATTTATGGAAGAGAATTGGGATACGTCTACCTATAACCCTTATAAAATCAAGATTAAAAAATATCCTTTTAATATAATTTTCAAAGACAGCATTTATTCATCTCCAATTGATAGAAAAAAAGTTATAACTTCTCGTTATGGATGGCGAAGAAGAAGAGCTCATAAAGGAATTGATATAGATTTAGTGACTGGTGATGATGTTAAGGTTATACTTGACGGAAAAGTACGATATGTAAATTATCATTCAGGACATGGAAAAGTTGTTGTAGTTAGACACTACAACGGGTTGGAAACATCCTACTCACATCTATCAAAACAACTAGTAAAAGTAAATGATACAGTTGTTAAAGGTCAAGTAATAGGTAAAGGAGGTACAACCGGAAATGCAAGAGGTAGTCATCTTCACCTTGAAGTTAGTTTTAAAGGAACTTATATATATCCTGAATATTTATTTTCTTTTAATGAAAAAAACAATATACATTCTCAAAACATATGGGTAACTAAAAATTGGGTAACTCCATATATACATAATTCAAAAAGACAAAGTGCTATTTTGATTTGTAACACCTATGAAGAGGCTATAAAAAGGAGTAAAAAAACTAAACAAATATATGTTATAAAAAAAGGAGATACTCTTTCAAAAATTTCAAGTAAACATAGAGTATCTATTACTTCAATTTGTAAAACAAATTCTATTAGAAAATCAAGCACTTTGAAAATTGGTCAAAAACTTGTTTTAATTCAATAAATTTAGTTTTAATTTCTAACAAAAAACACCAATTAAAAACTTAATAAATTTAAATCTTTTATTGGTGTTTTTTCATGCTATTTAAGAAAAAACTTATTCTAAATCTCTAATCCATTGTATTTTATTCTTAGTAAGTAAATAATCTTTTATCATTTTTGATTTTGCTGAAAACGACAAGGTATCTCCTTTATAAACCCCAGAAAAAGTAAATTTATTTTTACCTGTTTTCTTATAATTAAATAAATACTCACTTTCTGAAGCATTTTCAATAGGTTTAAAAGTTATTGTTTTATCTAGTACATTTTCTTCAAATTTAAACCATTGTGTTTGACCATCACTATTTTTTATTGCAACATGTTTAGGGTAATATTTATTACAATTTAACCTCATAATTTCCCATCTTAATCTATCACTATTTGAACTATTTATAGTATCTCTATTTTTTATAAAAATATCAATTTCATATATTCCAGTCATTTCAATATTATTCGGGCTCTTCTCAGTCCTTATTCTTTCTTTAAAACTATTTCTAAATGATATTATAAAATATATTAAAATAATTCCTTTCAAACCATATCTAATTTTTTTTGAATTAAAAAAGGGAGCAAAATTATATGGTATTGTTGGTTTATTGGTGATGAAAAAATTAATTAGCTGTTTTAAATTATCAAAAATTAAAAGAACAGTCATTAATAATAAATGAATAGCAAACATTTTAACACTAACATCATATCCTATATCAACAAGTACTACATTTACCATGGCTATAAATAAAATAAAAGCCCCAATAAAAGTTGTTCTTCTAAATAATACTAAAACACCACCTATAATCTCTATCAACCCTGTACTTGTTGAATAGAAATCAGAATAACTCATGAACTTCCATAAAAAACCCATTCCACTTTGATTTCCAAGATTAGTTTCTAAATCATTAATATCTAAAGAACCAAATTGCAATAAAAACACTTTAGCTAAACCATAAAGAATTAAAGTTAAACCTATATGATATCTAAGAATAGTTTGTAATAAAACTTTTAGTTTATGTGTGTAAGAATATTTTATTTTTGAATCTATAAAAAGCCAAATTACAGAGCCTATTGTTGAAATACATACGATTAATAGAAACCTTGAATAATCATATTTTGAATCAAAGCCATTTTGCAAATTATTAATGTAAAATTCCCAACCTAAAAACGTTTGTCCAAACCAAATAGTAATTCCTTTCCAAAAGGAAATATCTTCAGGATTTAATTCATTTATATATTCAAATCCATAAGGAAAAATATAAAGAATTATATATAAAAATATAAACCTCCAAAACAATTTTCTTTTAAAATTATATTTCTGATTTTCTAGTGTTTTCATATTGAATTATAGCAAGTTTTAAATTATAACAATAAATAGTATACTTTATTTCTTTTGCTAAAATACTGAGATAGCATAAAAATATTATAGTTATATGTTTTTATATTAAAAATATAAAAACTATTCAATTCCATTAAAAACAAGCTTGTCGCAAACTTGTCATACAGTTGACGCTATCAACAATACCTATTACTTTATAATTTTACTCAAAATTTAAAACATGAGAATATTTAAACTAATAAAGTTATCCATATTAATAAGTGTATTTCCTTCAAATACTATACAAAGCCAAAACTTTGAATCAAAAATTAATCAACTAATTTCAAAAACCTATACTCCTGATGGCCCTGGAATATCTATTTTAATTGCAAAAAAGGGTACCCCTATTTATCAAAAGAATTATGGAAAATCTAATATAGAGTTTAATTTACCTGTAAATAGTAAAACTGTTTTTCAAATTGGTTCTATAACAAAGCAATTTACAGCAATTGCAATTTTAATGCTTGAAGAGCAAGGGAAATTAAAATTAAACGATGAAATTATTAAATACATACCTGAATACCCAAATAAAGGAAATAAAATAACTATTCATAATTTATTAAATCATACTTCAGGAATAAATGGAAAAACTCCAATTAGCAGCACTAAATTTAAAGGATTAGATTTAACTGTAGATAAAATAATAGATTATTTTAAAAATAAACCTTTAAAATTTTTACCTGGAGAGCATTTTAGCTATAGTAATTCTGGTTATATATTATTAGGTAAAATTATTGAAATTGTATCAGGGAATTCTTATGAAGATTTTATAGAAAATAATATTTTTAAAAAGTTAGGAATGAGAAATACTCGATATGGTTATCATAACGAAATTGTTAAAAATAGAGCTAATGGTTATCAATTTCATGGGAAAAACTATATGAATGCACCTTATATAAGTTTATCAACTCAATATGCGGCAGGTTCAATATTATCAACAACGGGTGATTTATTAAAATGGCAAAATGCACTTGTGTCAAATATATTAATAAAAAAATCTAGCTTTGATAAAGCAACAAGTAAATCTGTTTTAAATAATAGGCAAGTAATTTCCTATGGGTATGGTTGGTATAATAGAAAAATTAATAATTATACAGCTTTTATTCATGGTGGAGCTACACCTGGTTTTATGGCAAATAGTATTTATTTAAAACATAAAGATATTTACATAATTGCATTAACAAATTGTTATTGTAAAAAAGTAAAAAATATTCAAAAAATCACTTATAAAATAGCTAGTTTATTCACTAAAAATAAAAAGGAAGTAATCATCAATAGAGTTAAATTATTAAAGAATGAGTTAAATAAATGGGTGGGAAACTATAAATTAAGTAACAATACTTACATAAAAATAGAACTAAATAATGGCTATTTATATGGATTTAATCCAAAAAATAAAAATATAAAACACAAATTGATTTCTACCTCGAAAAATGATTTTATTTTTGAAAACAAAAAAATAAATTTTCATTTTTTTATCTCTAAGAATGGAAGTAAAAAAGTAAAAATGTCATCAGGAAATAGAACATTAATTGGATTTGAATATAAAATAAATAAGTAGATGAATTTAGCTGATAAAATCAAAAAGTTAAGAGTAAAGAATGGGTTTTCGCAAGAAATGTTGGCTGAAAACTCAGGATTGAGCTTAAGAACTATTCAAAGAATTGAAAAAGAAATATCAGTTCCAACTGCTGATAGTATTAAGAAATTAGCAGCAGGACTAAACATAACTCCAGATGAATTAATTGATTGGGAGATTACTAAAAATCCCGGTTATTTAAAAAGTTTAAATTTATCTGCCTTAACTTTTCTTTTCTTTCCTTTGTTAGGAATATTAGTACCTTCTTTAATATGGTTTATTAAAAAGGATAAAATCACAGACTTAAACACAACTGGAAAAGCTTTAGTTAACTTTCAAATAACATGGAACATCGTATTCTTTCTAATTTTAATATTAATGTTTATTTCTTCTAAAACAAATTTTTTACCATTTGGGGCTGGTCCAATAACTTTGTTTATAGGATTAATGTATTTATTTAACTTCATATCAATAATTATTAACTCTTCTAGAGTAATGAAGGGAAAAAAAGTGAGTTATAAATTAAAAATCAACTTTTTAAATTAACCTAGTATTACATAAATTTAATAATATTTTTATAAAGGATAAATTTGTCTCCTATAAAATTATATACTAACTTTGCCCAATAATATTTTAATAGATGTTTTCAAAATCATGTGAATATGGATTAAGGGCAATAATTTTTATAGCTCAACAAAGTGCTCAAGATATCAAAGTGAGTTTATCAACTATATCAAGTGCTATAGATTCTCCACAAGCATTCACAGCCAAAGTATTACAGCAGCTTACTCGTAATGATATTGTAAAATCTATTAAAGGACCCTATGGAGGTTTCATAATAGAAGATTTTAAAATGAGTAGTATAAAGTTGAGTGACGTTGTAAAGATTTTAGATGGTGACTCTATTTTTACTAATTGTGGTTTAGGTTTAAAAGAGTGTAATGATACATCACCTTGCCCCTTACATTTTCAATTTGTTGAAGTTAGAAATAAACTAAAAGCAATGTTAAATAATACCACTTTATTAATGCTTGTTAATGATATGAATGTTGATACATTTTTTTTAAAAAGATAAAAAAAACAAATCTAAAAAGGATAAAAAGATCCGAATATATTTTATGAAAAGAATTTTAATTATAACATTTATATGGATTGGTTTTGTTTGCGCCATAAGTTTTATGGAGTCTTGGTTAAAATTTCAAGCACCAAACATGACTACTAAACTTGGTTTAGGGGTTGGACAATTAGTTTTTAGAGCCTTAAATATTATGGAAATTATATTTTTAATAAGTATATCAGTACATATTATATCATTATACAATAAAGAGATGAAACTAATTCACTATTCTTTTATAATAGTAGTTGCAATAATATTGATACAAACAACTTGGTTACTGCCTATTTTAAATGAACGCGCGGAGAAAATCATTCAAGGAATTTCTATAAGTAAAAGTAATACTCACTTAATATATATTTTATTAGAAGTAATAAAAATAGTTTGCCTTTTCATATTTGGAATTAAATTATTAAAGAAATTAACTGTACAAAATGAATGAAATTAAATACTGTTTTAATTCATAAATAAACAATAAATCCAACATCTTAATAAATATCATAAAAGCACTAGTAATAAAGCTTATTGAGAGCTCTTACCCTTTTTTTAAAATCCAAAAACACACACAAAACAATGACTTACAACAAAATAACCTTCATTAAAATCATTAATTATATTTAAAACATAAAGTAATGAATATTAGTAAAAACACTTTAATAAGTACTATTGTTGCAGAAAATTATAAATCTGCTTCTATTTTTAAATCATATGGTATAGATTTTTGCTGCAATGGTAATAGAACTATAGAAACTGTTTGCAATACCAAAAATATTAATCAGAACATACTAATTAACAAATTAGATACTTGTTTCAATACAGAAGTTGATACCAACAACTACCAATCTTGGGATATAGATTTTCTTTCAGATTATATTTACAACAAACATCATAAATACATAGAAAAAACGATACCAGAATTAAAATTGTATTTAGATAAATTATGTAAAGTTCATGGTATATGTCATCCTGAACTATTTGAAATATATAAGTTGTTTACTGAAAGTGCTAACGATTTAACAATGCATATGAAAAAAGAGGAATTAATTCTATTCCCTTATTTCAAAAAATTGGCTGAAGCTAATAAAAACAAGTCGACTGTTTCTAGTAATCAGTTTGACAGTATAAAAAGTCCGATAGCAATGATGCATAAAGAGCATGATAATGAAGGGCATCGATTTAGAAAAATTGCTGAATTAAGTAATGATTACTCTCCTCCTGTAGATGCCTGTAATACTTATAAAGTAACCTATCAATTATTACAAGAATTTGAAGAAGATTTACATAAACACATTCATTTAGAAAATAACATATTATTTAAAAAAGGAGTAGAATTAGAAAAAACTCTACAAAATTAATAGAAACCATGAGAAAAACTTGGATCGCATTTATAAGTGTTGTAACCCTTTCGTTTATAGCGTTAATTTGGGTAGGAACTGAAGTATATCAAACACAACCACCTATTCCAGAAAAGGTTGTTATAAAAAATTCTGGAGAAATTATTTACACAAAAGAAGACATTCAAACAGGGCAAAATGTTTGGGAATCTATTGGAGGAATGGAAGTTGGTTCTATCTGGGGCCATGGTAGTTACGTAGCTCCTGACTGGACAGCAGATTGGATACATAAAGAAGCTATATATTTACTAAATCATTGGTCAAAGACAGAATTTCAGGTATCTTATGACAGCTTGAATGTAGAAAGAAAAGCAGCCATTAAAGCACGTTTAATCAATGATATTAAAACCAATACATTTAATGTTAGTACTAATACAATTACAATATCAAAAGAACGATTAGCTGCTATTAAATCTAATGTAAAACATTATACTTCTATTTTTTCTGATGGAAAAGAAGAATACGCTATACCCAAAGGAGCCTTAACTGATCCTGTTAAACTAGAACAATTAAATGCTTTTCTATTTTGGACTTCTTGGGCAGCGAGTACTAATAGACCTAATAAAGATTATTCATATACCTCCAATTGGCCTCACGAACCTTTAATTGACAATGTCATTACAAAAGATTCAGTTATATGGTCAGGGTTATCAATTGTATTGTTACTTCTTTTTATAGGAATCTTAACTTTTTATTATTTAAGAAATCATGAAAAAGGTGATGTAATAACCAAACCAAATACTGATCCTTTGACAGGAATGAAATTAGTACGCTCACAAAAAGCTATTTTAAAGTATTTTATTGTAATTTCATTATTAATTGGTTTACAAGTTGTTTTAGGTATTATAACAGTTCATTACACAGTAGAAGGACAAGCTTTTTTTGGTATTGACTTAGCTAGTTTTTTACCTTATTCAATAACTAGAACTTGGCATACCCAATTAGCTGTATTTTGGATAGCTGCAACTTGGTTATCTACAGGTTTATTCTTAGCTCCCATGATTTCTGGCAAAGAATTTAAGTATCAGGTTTTTGGAATAAACTTTTTATTTGTTGCGCTATTAATTATTGTTTTGGGATCTATGTTAGGTGAATGGTTAGGAGTTCATCAATTTTTAGATTTAACAACTAACTTTTTCTTTGGTCATCAAGGTTATGAATACATGGATTTAGGTAGATTTTGGCAACTATTTTTAGGAGTAGGTTTAATATTATGGGTATTTATGGTTGGGAGACATATTATTTATGCTATTCGTAAAAATGATGCTTCTAAACAATTACTTACAATTTTATTAATATCAGTAGTTGCAATTGGGATGTTCTTTTTCTCAGGACTAATGTATGGAGAAAATAGTAGTTTACCTGTTATTAACTATTGGAGATGGTGGCTAGTTCATTTATGGGTTGAAGGTTTTTTCGAAGTTTTTGCAACAGTTGTTATTGCATTTATTTTTTCAAAAATGGAAATAATTTCTGCCAGAACAGCTGGAAGAGTTTCTATTGCTTCTGCAACCATATTTTTAGCTGGAGGTATAATAGGTACCTTACATCATTTATATTACTCAGGAACACCAGTTCAAGCTATTGCTTTAGGAGCAACATTTAGTGCCCTAGAAGTTGTTCCATTAACATTAATGGGCTTTGAAATAAAAGAAAGTTGGGCACTTCTAAAAAGCAAGCCTTGGATGCAAAAATATAAATGGCCGATCTTCTTTTTTATTGCTGTATCATTTTGGAATTTTATTGGAGCTGGTGTATTTGGATTTTTAATTAATCCTCCAATTGCATTGTACTATATCCAAGGATTAAACACGACTGCCGTTCATGCACATACTGCCTTATTTGGTGTTTATGGAATGTTAGGGATGGGATTCATACTTATTTGCTTACGTTTTTATTCAAATAGAGTTTGGGAAAGTAAAAAATTAAAACGCGCTTTTTGGTTATTAAATATTGGCTTAATTGCTATGGTTCTATTTAGTTTACTTCCTATTGGTATAATTCAAGCCTATACCTCAATTACTAAAGGTTATTCATTTGCAAGAGATGCTGAATTATTATATTCTCCTGTTGTTCAAACTTTAAAATGGTTACGCATGATAGGTGATATTATTTTCTCTATTGGTATATATTATTTCTGTTGGTTTACCATCTCAGAAACTATATATAATTATAAAAGGAAAAAGATAAACTAAATTGTAAAGTAATACCATTACTCTTTGTTAAGAAATAATAGCATTGAGTAATGGTTTCAAACATAAAATTGAAAAAAAACTCAAAAATAGAATATGGAAATAACTAAAAAATTACAAAACGAAATAATAAAAAAAATTAAAGAAGTTTTTGATCCTGAAATACCTGTAGATGTTTATGAATTAGGATTAATATATGATGTTATTATTAATGATAATAATAATAATGTACATGTTTCAATGACATTAACATCTCCATCTTGTCCTGTTGCTGAAACATTACCACAACAAGTAAAAAGAAAAATAGAAGAATTAAAATTGATTAATAAAGTGGACGTTGAATTAACATGGCAACCCAATTGGAATAGATCAATGATTAGTGAAGAAGCTAAATTAACTTTAGGAATATTATAAAATATAAATATTTATACCAGTATTTAAATGTAACCTATTTATTATATTTTGTTTTCTAACAAGATTTCAAGATTTATTACACTATTTTTTTCACACTTGATATTTAAAATTTCACTTTTATATGATTCTGCTATTACTTGTATAGTATACTCCCCTACTTCTAAATTTACCCATTTAAATATTCCCTTTTTATTACTTAATTGGGCAATATCATTTGATGGAAATTTCACATTATTTAATAGAATTACTGCTTCATATATAGGACTATTTGATATTTTATCTACAATTGTTCCTGTAACTTTATTCATAATTAAAATAAGGCTATCTAAAAAGATTTTTATATTCGATTAACACCCTTTTAAACAGCCCCTTATTAGTTTAACACTATTTTATTTATACTTATTTTTCCAATTTTTAAGATTCTTATAAACAGCTGAAGTTATTCTTGTAGCCGAATTTCCTAATGAAGATCCATTCGTATGAATTCCAACTACATATCTTTTACCATTTTTATATTTCCATACTGGAGATCCACTTTGTCCACCTGCAGAATCAATATTATACACTAAAGTTCTAGGTGTAACTAATTTAATTCTTCTACAGTGCCACCATTGTGTTCCTGCTGGTTTATCACCTGGGTATCCTGATAAGTTTACTTTTAACCCAAGTAAACTGAAAAAATTATAATTTGCATAGCCAAAATAACCAACTTTATTACCAAACTTACAGTTTTTTGGTAAAATAATAGCTCCATAGTCATTACTTCTTTTTTTGCTTTTTGTCCATCCTTTTACAGAGTGGAAATGACTTGTTTTACATGACCCAAAAGGTTTACTTGCTCCATTACGTCCAGGAATTACTTCTATACTTTTTGCCCATCCACCATGTTTATGCATATAAACAACATGTCCTGCAGTAATTACAGTTCTTGGTCCTATTAAAAAACCAGTACCTATCCAACTAGTTCCATCTTTAGCTTTAATTTTTAAAGAACAAATAGCTCTCCATGGGTATTTAGTAGTTCCATTTATTTTTTTACGATCATCTTTACCAATAACAACTTCTTGAACCATTTTTTGCCCACTTTCAGTTCTCATTAACTCAGCTAAATCTGCATCACCATAACTACCATAATAAGCATTTAATCCTTCCCCTTCTATGTTCTGAGGTGTATTTTCTTCAGAATCTACAACAGAATAATCATAGCCTTCTATTTTTTCTAAAGTATCGTCTTCAGTATTTTCAATAACATTTTCATTCAATTCTGAATTACCTCCTAAAAAAGGTTCTTCACTATCGGTATCTTCTCCAAGTATAGTTTCATTTTCATTACTTACTTCTTGGTAATCATCAATTGTAGTTTCTTCATTATTGTTTTCATCAAATTCTGTAAATTCATTTTCTGAATTTACTTCTACTCCTTCAAAAGATTCTTCAGATAACCCTTCATTAATTATTCCTTCTTTTGTCTTTTCTAAAGTTTTCATTTTTAAATAATTTAAGTTTAATAATTGTATTACAAATTGCAAAATGTTACAACAAAATTATAAAACAACAAAACTTAAAACACAAGGTTATCCACTGATAATCAACAACTAAAACCTCCTTTATTTTAAAGAAAATCACTTGTACAAAAAATAATCTTAGAAATTATTTTTTAAAATTTCAGAACCAAGTTGAATAACTCCACTTATTAAAAAATCTAAATCTTCTTTTTTAGTTTTATGATTTACGATACAAACCCTAATACAATACTTATCATTAAGTATTGTAGAGGATGGAGAAGCTATTCCTTTTTCTTGCAATTGAATGATGATCTCTTCATTTAATTTATTGATTTTCTCCATACTTAATTTTTTATTAAAATACCTGAAACAAACAATACTCATTGTTACAGGAGCTAATATTTCTAATTCATTACTTTTAAGTATTTTGCTTTCAAGGTATTTTGCCTGTTCATTATTTTTTGAAATTAATTGGGCATGCTTTTTAATCCCGGTTTCCTTTAAACTCATCCAAACTTTTAATGCCTTAAAGCTTCTCGATAATTCAAAACCATAATTATTAATGGCATCTAAACCTCCAGCTAATCCTCTTTCAGTTTGTAATAAATAGTTTGGTGTTATAGCAAAAGTGCTTCTATGAGTATCAGCATCCTTTACCAATAAGCATCCTAATTCATAAGGAATATGAAGCCATTTGTGTAAATCAAAAGCAACACTATCTGCTAATTCGATATATTTAAGTTTTGGTGCTATATTGGGATCTAATTTAGCTAAGGCACCATAAGCACCATCAATATGAAGCCATAAATTATATTTCTTGCAAATGTTATAAATATCTTCTAAAGGATCAATTGCACCTGTATTCACTGTACCAGTAGTTGCAACAATACAAAACGGTTGTAGCCCTTCTTTTATATCTAAAAGTAACTGTTCTAAAAGTTTATCACAATCCATTTCATACTCTGAATTTGTTTTAATCTTCCTAACAAATTTATTTCCTATCCCTATTATTTCAGCTGCTTTGGTAATACAGCTATGTGTTTCTTCAGAACAATACACTACTAATTTTTTGCTATTCTTTTGAATACCAAATTTACGAATAGAATTTGCATGTGAATTCCTTGCCACCGTTAATCCTGTAATATTTGCCATAGATCCTCCACTTAATAATATTCCAGAACTAGAATTAGGGTAATTAAGCATTTGCTTACACCATTTTACTACCTGTTCATCAACATACATTGCTGCATGTTCACCAATCGTTACATTTGGATTCATAACAGCTGCTAGCATTTCACTATAAGCCCCCATAAGGGTTCCTGAACCTTGAACCCAAGCAAAGAATCTCGGGTGAATATTTCCTTTATGATATGGTAATATATACCGTTTAAAATCTTGATACACCTTTTTAGAATTCTGAGGTTCCACAGGTAAATCTTCTTTAAAATATGTTTTAGTATCTTCTGGAATTTCTTTCCAACTTGGTTCAAGATGAATATTCTTTAAAAAAGAAATCATATCATCAATCATTTGATGACCAAGTTCTCTCATTTCTTCCCAATTCTCAGGATCTAACCCATTAATATCTTCTAAATTATTATTTGATTTCATATGGCTAATTTAATAAGAGGTGAAATTTATAACAATCTGAAAATTGCTGTTATTGATAAATCATTTTTTATAGAAAACTAATTTAATGGTTTACAAGAATATATTTATTATTAGTTTTTATTTATCTGACGAATCTATTCATCTGCAAAAATTAAAAGTCTATTTTCTCTAATATAATTATATTGCTCAGAAGTTAAATAAATTACTACAGCTCCATCACCAAATAGTCTGTAAAATTTTCCACTTAAGTTATGCTTTTTAGCAATATCATTTAAATACTTAAAAAACTCAGTATCTATCCAATCACGATTAATTTTAAATTCTTTTTTATATTTTTTATTATTAAAAATAAAGTTTAAAATTACATTTTCATTATTCAAATTAAAGTTATCACTAACTTTTATTGGATTAAATTCTTTATGTGAAATTTTTGAATATTCATACAGTAATTCTTCATAAGGATTATTTAAATTACTTAACTCTGTATCAAAAGATAAAACAACTTCTGAAAAAGAAGAAAGAATTTCATTTAAATCATTTATTTTTTTCTCATTTATAATATCAATACTTTTTAATACTTCGTTTTTATCTAAATGATTAAATAATCCAAGTGTTCGAAACTGAGATATTACATCATTTATTTTGGTTGTTGTAATAGAAGTATCAAAGTTTTCATAACTTAAATTCCAATAGCTCTTTAAATCTCTAAATATTTTTGACTGAT
>JBELFC010000074.1:0-15926 GCA_042093175.1 Tenacibaculum sp.
CGATCATTTTCTTTATCAAATACACAACGCCATTGACCAATTGAATCCATAAAATGTGTAGGTAAGCACAACACCTTTAATCCTAATTCTTCTACGCAACGTTCCATTTCATATAATGCCCCATAAATAAAACCTGGATGTACTACAAAACCACAAGTAAACTTATCTGGATGATCATGCTGAACTTTTGCATTAAAATCATTTTGAAAACGTAATGCTTTTTTCATTTCTTCTAAACGCAACCCGTTACCATATAATTGAGAAAGATTTAGAACCACTGCATGATCTAATCTATTTTTCTCCATCCAAATCAACTTCTCATCTAAGAAAAAACTAGAGTCAGTTACAGGCCTTTTCCACCCTTTTTGTAGCATATGTTTACGTTCATCATCTACCCAAAAAATTTCTTTTTCCTTCATAAATTGAGGAATTTGTTCTGGATAAGGTAATAAGTGTGAGTGACCGTTTATTCGTAGTTTTCGTTGTTTCATTTTTTATTTTAATTACAACTATAATTTATAATATTAATTAGCATTCTTTTTCTGTAAACAAATCATTGTAGCTTGCATAGTAGTATACAATTTGCCTTGTTCATCTTCAATTTTAGCTTCACAAAATACTAGAGTTTTTCCCGATTTCACCACTTTTCCTGTGGCTACAACTAGTTTAGAATTAGCTGGCCGTAATAAATTTGTTTTAAATTCTACAGATAAAACATCTGAGTTCTCAGGCATTACTGACAATGCTGCATAACCACAAGCAACATCCATAATACTTGTTAGTACCCCAGCATGAAAAAAACCATGTTGTTGGGTAAGACTATCTTCCTTAACACATTGTATTTTCACTTCCCCCTCTTTGATATGAAGAATTTTTGCACCTAGAGTTTTCATAAAACCCTGTTTAGAAAAACTCTCTTTTATATCATTCATCATTATTTTACTTTGTTAGGAGGTTCCATTACTGCTCCACAGTTAGAGCAGGTGCATTTTTCCGTATTAGAATAATATTTATCAAAAATAATGGGCATATCTGTTTCTATATTATCTAAAGCAAATTTTTCTCTATAAAGTTGCGTACCACATTTTTCGCAATACCACTCTAAAGCATCCATCATACCTTCATCTCTTGGGTATTCAATAACTAAACCAACAGTATTAGCTTTACGTTGTGGTGAGTGAGGTACTTTTCCTGGCAATAAATAAATATCCCCTTCTTTAATTTCAACATCTATCATTTCTCCTTTATCATCAATAATTTTCAATACCATATCTCCTTCTACCTGATAAAAAAACTCTGGTGTTTCATTATAATGATAATCCTTTCTATTATTAGGGCCTCCAACTACCATAACAATATACTCTCCATTATCCCAAACTTGTTTATTACCTACTGGTGGTTTTAACAAATGACGGTTTTCATCAATCCACTTTTTAAAATTTAAAGGTTGTACTAACTTGCTCATTTTTTATTATCTATAATAGGTTAAAAAAAAGATTGTCTAAAAAAGTAAAACTTTTACATATAAAACAATTTACAAAACCAGTCTTAATGTAAACTTATAGTTTATAAGACTCTATTGATTTATTTTAAATGATATACTTTCTAGACAATCTCCTTTAAGAAACCTTAGTTACTTTTATAATCTAACAGATTATTGCTCTAGATTTTTTTCTATTACTTTTTAACGTAATAGTATTATTCAATTTATTTTTATACGAAAAAACACTTTCCTTACCTTTTTTAGTTTCTTGTATTTTTACAGGAAAAGCGAATTCGGCTAAATCATAGCTGAATCCATTAATATTCATATTATATTGATAGTTTTCAATTAAATTATTAAACTCAACTACTAACTTCTCTTCTAAAATATAATACTTACTCGTTCCGTTCTCTTGAATAAGTATTGCTAACTCATCACTCGTAAACCCTAATAAAGTTTTTTTCTGTACAGAAATAGCATAACAATTACTAGTTAACTTAACTAATTTATTAGAGTCATATACATACCCTAATTGATTTAATTCTATTATTAAATCTTCATGTGCCTTTGCAAAATTAAAAGGTAAACTACTTAATGAAATACTTTTAATCTTTCTTAAACTAGACAAAGAGTTAGTACTATTGTTTGCAATAGTTGAAGATGGAAGCATTGTTAATGCTCCTGCTCCAATAGCTGAAGTGGTAATAAATTTTCTGCGATTCATAATTTAATATTTAAGTTGGTTAATTAATTATTTACTAAGTTATAAAGTTACTGTATTTAAACTATATTATAAATAACTCTTTATTTTTTTAGTATTTTAACCTTAAATAGATTACAAACTTTTTGTTCTACCACCATCAACAGGAACATTAATTCCATTAATAAAACTAGCTTTATCACTTGCTAAAAAAACTACTGCATTTGCTATTTCTTCAGGTTTTGCAAAACGTTTAGCTGGTGAAGCATTTTTCATTGCTTCAGATACTTCTTCTATTGTTTTACCAGTTTTTGTTGCTTTGTTATTTATTATCTCATTCAAACGCTCAGTTCCTGTAGCTCCAGGTAATACATTATTTACAGTTATTCCAAACTGTCCCAATTCATTTGCTAATGTTTTTGACCAATTAGCAACTGCGCCTCTAATTGTATTTGATACTCCTAACCCATCAAGAGGTTGTTTTACAGAGGTAGAAATTACATTTATAATCCTTCCATACCCTTCTTTTTTCATAAATGGCACAGTTGCCTGAGCCAACACATGATTACATTTTAAATGCTGTGTGAATGCTTTTTCAAACTCATCTAATTGAGCATTAAAGACTGGACCACCAGCTGGACCTCCAGTATTATTTATTAAAATATGGAATTCTAAAGATGTAGCTTCAATTTTTTCTTTTAATTCTTTAGGGTTTGAAAAATCGGCAACAATATAAGTATGTCTTTGATTATTATTTGGTAGCTCGTCTAAAACCTTTTTTAACTTATCTTCATTACGGGCAATTAAGGTTACATTAACTCCTTCCTCTGCCAATTGAATTGCTGAAGCTTTTCCTATACCTTGTGTACTTCCGCAAACTAAGGCATTTCTATTTTGTATATTTAAATTCATATCTATTCGTTATTCTTAACCTTTCTTTTAATTTTAATTGCTTTTTCAAAATGATCTAATTGATGTGTTTGAATCCACCAAGTTGCCACTTCCATGAGTAATTTAGGGTTATCATTTTTATTTTTAAAAAATGCATAGAATGAAAGTCCAACTTCATCTCCTTTTTGGGCTATTTTTTTATCACAAACCTCAACAATTCTTTGTCGCATTTCATTATTCATATTTTATACAAATATTTTTAGGTTCAGTAAAAAAGCGTAATGCTTCAAAGCCACCTTCTCGACCAACTCCACTGGCTTTTTGCCCACCAAAAGGTGTTCTTAAATCTCGTAACATCCATGTATTTACCCAAACAATCCCTGTTTTCAACTGCTTAGAAAACTGCATTGTTCTGTTTAAATTATTTGTCCATAATGTTGCTGATAATCCATACTTTACATCATTTGCTAACATCAAAGCTTCTTCATCAGTTTTAAAAGACATTAAGGTTACTACAGGCCCAAATATCTCTTCCTGATTCAATACACATTTATTATCTTCAATTTCGATAATTGTAGGTTGTAAATAGTATCCGTTTTCACTTCCCTCTACCACTACTCGATTTCCTCCATAAAGAATTATTCCTCCTTCATTTTCGGCTATATCAATATATGATTTTACTTTTTCTAAATGTTGTTTTGAAACAAGTGCTCCTATATTTGTATCATTATCAAAAGGATTACCTATTTTTAATTCAGATACTTTTTTTACAAAATCTTTTTTGAATTGCTCATATATAGATTCTTCAACAAAAATTCTACTTCCACATAAACAAATTTGACCTTGGTTAGCAAATGAAGATCGTACTGTTGTACTTAGCATCTTATCATAATCAGAATCTGCAAAAATGACATTCGGATTTTTTCCACCAAGTTCTAAAGACAGCTTTTTAAACATAGGCGCAGCAGTTCTTGCAATATGTGCTCCCGTAGCTGTGCCTCCTGTAAATGAAATTGCTTTTACCTCAGGATGCTCAATAATTGCTTGTCCAGTAGTTTGTCCTAAACCATGAACTATGTTTAATACTCCTTTTGGTAATCCAGCTTCATTACATATTTCTCCTAATAAATACGCTGTCATTGGCGTTACTTCACTTGGTTTTGCTACAACACAATTACCTGCTGCAATTGCCGGAGCTATTTTCCATGTAAATAAATATAAGGGAAGATTCCATGGTGATATACAACCAACTACGCCAATAGGTTGACGTAATGTAAAATTGACAGCATCTAATCCAATACTTTCATGAGACTCTGATGAAAATTGAGTAATGGCATTTGCAAAAAAACGAAAATTACTTGCAGATCTTGGGATATCAACCACACTTGCTAACGAAACTGGTTTACCATTATCTTTAGCTTCTGCATTAGCAAAACGTTCTAAATTAGCTTCTAATAACTCAGATATTCTTATTAGAATTCTACTTCGATCTTCCAATGTTTTATTAGACCATTCAGGAAAAGCATCACTTGCTGCTTTATAAGCCAATGCAACATCCTCTTTAGTCGAGTTAGGTATTGTACCATATACTTCTCCTATTGATGGATTATAGTTATCTATGTAATTCTCATTAATTGGAGGCAGAAACTCGCCATTTATGTAGTTTTTTATGTTCATATAATCTCTTTTCTTTCTAACCACTCCATTGGAATTTCTTGATTACAAAATTCTAAATGAATTACTCTTCTATCATGATTTGTTATTGATTTAGAAGATGCATGTAATAGTAATGGTTTCATCAACATAACACCACCTTCATTTACAATACACAACTCTTCTTTACCTATATTTTCTTTTTTAAAATTTTCATCAATTCTAATAATTCCATTTTTATGGCTCTCTAATATCACTTTTAAAGCACCATTAGTTTCATCTGTTTTATCTAAATGTATTCTAAAAGTAATTATATTTTCTAAAATTCTTTTAGGAGGTATAACTCCTAATTGTCCGTTTTTATTGGTCCAATTAGTATAGCCTTCAATAATTAATTTCTTTTTTACACTAATGCTTAAATCTTGATGATGACTAACAAACCAATTAAATTTCCCTGTTTTATTAAAAAAGATAGCTTTTGACAAAAAATAATCAGTACAACAAACAGAAGCATATAGTTTTTTAAATTTTTCATTTTTAAAAATAACTTCTTTTATTTCTGGCACCTTGTTTACTAATTGCCTAATAGCATATTTATTTTCTGAACTTTCAATCAAATGAATTAATTGTAAACGTTCTTCATCACTAAAAATAGACTCAGTAATTGAATAACCTTTATTAATTAGCTCTTTTTTATTTTGACTGAATTCACTCATTAAATTAGTTTGCTTTTTTATATGCTGTAACTTTAATTTCTACCACTAAATCAGGGTGTGGTAGTTGATGTACAGCTACAGTAGTACGTGTAGGACCTGTTTCTTTTTCAAAAAACTCAGCATATGCTTTATTATAACCTGCAAAATCATTCATGTTTACCAAAAAAGTAGAAACATCTACTACATCTTTTATGCTAGCACCAACTGTTTGTAAATTCTTGTCAATATTTTTTAAAACTTCACGCGTTTGTGTTTCTATATTCAATCGTTTGGTTCCCATTTCATCAATAATATCTACTCCTGCAATTGAATTATCAGCACGACGTGAACTTGTTCCTGATACAAAAATAAAATCTCCTACTACCTTAACATGCGGATAAGCTCCTCTTGGTGTTACTTTTTTTTCTCCCATTATTCTTTTGTTGCCAACTCTAATAATTTTAAAGTTGTTTTATAGTTTCTTGTAGTTGCTACTACATTTAATTTTTTTTCAATACTATTATTTGTCAATTTCGTTTTTCCAAAACCAGACACACAATTTAAATACACAACATCACCATCAACTTTATATTTATCTTCTTTAATCCCTTTTACTTCTATCTCGGTAGATGCTGGTTTTTTATTTAAAAAAGAAAATGCAACTATTTTTTCATTCTCTAATGAAAAAGGATAAGCTGTAATTGCTTTTTTCCATTCCTCTTGAGTTCTTGCTAATAAAGGAACGTTATATCCGTATTTCTTAGTAATTTCTTCTTTAATTACTTGACAAGTAACTTCCTTTGAATACTCAGAATCTAGAATGACATTTCCACTTTGAATATATGTTTGTACATTTTGAAATTTTAAATTGTTTAGTAACTCTCGTAATTCTGCCATTGGAATTTTATTTTTCCCTGACACGTTAATACCCCGTAATAAAACTATGTATCTTTTCATTTATAAACCAGCTATCTTATCTTCCTCTAAAATCTCATTCGTTTCTTCTTGCACCTTTCTAAGCACTTCTTTTAAATCAGAAACTGAGCCCAAATCATTATGAGCAACCATATTCAGTAAAGCTTTATCTTGCGCTCTTCCCTTCTTCATTGCTTCTGAATAGGATATATTTTCATTAAAAGTAACCATTGAATATTTTGAGAAATACTCTTTAGGAAAGTTTTCTTCTAACGACATTTCTAACATACGTTTTTGCTTAAATAATGGGTTAGCAACATGATCACGCATTTCATAATAATTATCTATTGCTAAATCGGCTATTGCATCTGTATCTTCTTTTCTAACCAGTTGGTATTCTTTAAAAACAGCTTCCCAGTTACCTTCATGTTTGTCTAAAATTGTATCAAAAACTGTTACATCTTCAAAAGAAGCATTCATTCCTTGACCATAAAATGGTACAATAGCATGAGCAGCATCTCCCATAAGTAATGTGTTTCCTTTATAAAACCATGGAGAACATTTTACTGTTCCTAATGCTCCTGTTGGATTATTAAAAAACTCATCTTTTATACTTGGAATTAATTTTAATGCATCTGGAAATTCTTTTTCAAAAAACTCAGTAATTCTCTCTTCAGTTGTTAAGTTATTAAAATTATACTCTCCTTCATCATAACTTAAAAACAAAGTAACGGTAAAACTTCCATCTAAGTTTGGCAAAGCTATTAACATATATTGTCCACGAGGCCAAATATGTAAATGATCTTTACTTATTTGATGATTTCCTAATGAGTTTGCAGGAATTTCAAGCTCTTTATATCCATGTGTTAAGTAATTTTGAGAATAACTAAACAAAAATTTCCTTTCTAAATAATAACTTTTCCTCAATACAGAACCAGCTCCGTCAGTTCCAAAAATCACATCTCCATTTACTGAAAATTCTTCTTTTGTTTTATAATCTTTAAAATGTACTACCGTTTCTTCAATATCTACTGAAATACATTTTTTATTAAAATGTATGGTTACATTTTCATGCTTTTCTGCTTCAGTTAACAAAATACCATTTAAATCTCCTCTAGAAATTGAATTAATATACTCCCCTTCTCTTCCTGAATAATTTGAAGCAAATGTATTTTCTTTAGCATCATGGATTAAACGCCCATGCATTGGAATACATATCTCTCGTGCCTTCTCTTCAACTCCAGCTAAACGTAATGCTTTAAAACCTCTATCCGATAATGCTAAGTTAATAGATCTACCTGCTGATATATCATTAGTACGTAAATCTGGCCTACTTTCAAATAATTCAACTTTGTATCCTCTTTGTGCTAATCGTAAAGCTAACAATGAACCACATAAACCAGCTCCTATAATAAGTATATTATCTTTTTTATTCATAAAACTAAATTAGTTCATTTCTCCGTTTCTTAAATTTATCCCTGTATACAAATACGCTTTTAATGAACAAATAAAATCTGTCCATCCTTGAGTTTGTTGCATTACTTTTTTAATCCCTTCTTCATTATTATCATAACTTCTTTCTTTAATACTTACTTCAGTTATATTATCACTTTGGCTATTAAATTCCATTTCAACTTCAGTGGCAACTTTATTTCCTTTCCAACTAAAAACAATATTTCTATTTTCATTAATTGACAATACGGTAACCAAACATTCGGCACAGAAATCTTTCCATTCCCATTTTACTTTCGTTCCTTCAATTAAATTAGCACTTGCATTAGAAACAAAGTATTTTGAAATCTTATCTTTATTTATTACAGCATTAAAAACAGTATTTACATCTCTTTTAACTACATCTTTAACATGAACTTCTAAACTCATAATAATCCTTTTAAAATTGAAACCATTTTATAAACATCTTCGAAACTATTATACATTGGTACAGGTGCACAACGAATAACATCTGGTTCTCTCCAGTCAGTAATAATATTATTCTCTGTTAACTTTTTATGTAAACTTTTATCTGCATTCTTTACTTGAATAGATAACTGACAACCTCTTTCCTTTGGATTTGAAGGAGTAATTATCTTAATGTCATCAGAACTTATTTCATTTATTAAAAACTCAAAATAACCAGTTAGTTTTTCAGATTTTTCACGTAATGCTTCCATCCCTACTTCGTTAAACATATCTAAAGAAGCCTTAATTGCTGCCATTGATAATATAGGGGGATTTGACAACTGCCAGCCTTCTGCTCCAGCCATTACGTCAAAAGGTTGACGCATATTAAAACGTGTTTCTTTATTATGATTCCACCAACCTGAAAAGCGTGGTAACTCTTTATTTTCTGCATGTTTCTCATGTACAAACAAGCCTCCTAAACTTCCTGGCCCTGAATTTAAATATTTATACGTACACCAAGCAGCAAAATCCACTCCTGAATCATGTAACTCTGGAGATATGTTACCTGCTCCATGTGCTAAATCAATACCAACAAAACAATTTTTAGCATGACCTATTTGTGCTATTCTTTTTAAATCTAAATATTGGCCTGTATAATAATTTACTCCTCCTATTAACAATAAAGCAATTTCATCACCTTGTTCAGAAACAATACTTTCTAAATCTTCTATATTTAAAAGTTCCTCTCCTTCCCTAGGCTTCCACTCTATCAACCCTTCTTCAACATCAAAACCATGAAATTTTAATTGCGACTGAACAGCATATCTATCAGAAGGAAAAGCATCACTTTCAATAACTATTTTATATTTTGTTTTAGTTGGCTGATAAAAAGAAACCATTAACAAGTGTAAATTTGTTGTTAATGTATTCATCACAACAACTTCTAATGGTTTTGCGCCAACTATTTTCGCCATATTTTCCGTTAGAAATTCATGATAAGGTAACCATGGTGTTTTACCTTCAAAATGACCTTCAACTCCATAATTAGCCCAGTCATTTAACTCTTGTTGTATATATTTTTGTGTTTGTTTTGGTTGCAACCCTAAAGAGTTCCCAGTAAAATACAACCAGTCATTACCTTGTTTATCTTTTGGAATATGAAATTGCTCTCTCAAATACGAAAGCTTATCTTTTTTATCTTCTTCTAACGCGAACTCTAATGTTGTTTTATACATACTTATTAATTAATTCACCTAATAAAAAGCATTTTTAGAAATTCAATCTTCCTAAAACAAAACAATAAGTGTTTCACTATTTAAAACGGTGTTTTATAAATTTATATCTTTTTTATTACTTTAGCAAATAAGTATTACAATTATTTTTTCTTGAATGACTAAAATTAACGACAATAAATTAAATCAATCCATTATAAAAGCTTTTAAACTTTTGGACGCCTTTACTGAAGATAAATCTTCATGGGGAGTTAGAGAACTAGCTATAAAAACTGGTTATAACAAAAGTACAACCTATCGTTTATTACACACATTAACCTCATTAAATATTGTTCATCAAAACAACGATGAAAAATATAGCTTAGGCAGTAAAATTTTTGAATTAGGCAATCGAGTTTCGATATATAAAGCAATCACTAAACTCACCAATAAGTCAATAAAAAAAGTAGCTCTTGAAATACAAGAAACAGTTTTATTTAGCATACTTAAAGACAATAAAGTATTTCATATAGACAAAGCAGACAGCTTACATGGCTTAAAAATTAACACCTCAATTGGATCGTTCGAACCAGTTCATGCGACAGCTTCAGGAAAATTATTATTAGCCTTTTCTTCTACTCCTGTCAAAGAAAATATTTTAGAAAACATTGAATTAACTTCTTATAATAAAAATACAATCTCTTCTATTTCAGTATTAAAAAAAGAGTTAGAAAAAATACGAAAACAAGAATACGCCTTAGATATGGAAGAGTTAGAATCTGGTCTAGTTTGTATTGCTATTCCAATAAAAAATAAAAATAAAAAAGTAATAGCTAGTATTAGTGCCTCTGGACCTTTAAGTAGATTTAAAGTTGAGAACATTACCAACTATATCACAACATTACAAAAAGGAGCTAATATTATTGAAACAGAATTAAGTAGTTTTGATACTTTATAAAGTGTATTATGAATCAAATAAGAAACTCTTTAAATGAGATATCTAACATATCAGACGCTGACTGGACATATTTTTCTTCTAAGTTAAAAAAAATTGAATTCAATAAAAAAGAAACTATTTTGTCAAATGGTCAAACTGAAAATTACTTGTCCTTTGTTGAAAATGGCATTTTGAGACTATACATCCCTAAAGTTGATAATGACATCACTTTTGGTTTTGTTTTTAAAAACAGTTTTATTAGTGCTTACGATTCATTTTTAACACAATTACCCTCTGAATACTGCATTGAGACACTAGCAAAAACTACATTGTGGAGATTAACTTTTGATGACTTAAATAAAATTTATCAGAATACTAAAATAGGAAATGAAATTGGACGAAAAAACGCAGAAAAATTATTTCTAATTAAATCAAAACGTGAACTCTCCTTATTAAAAGATACTCCAGAAAAAAGATACTTAAATCTTTTTAAAGAAAGGCCTCAATTAATTAAACAAATCCCGTTAAAATACATTGCTTCATACATAGGCATAACTCCACAAGCATTAAGCAGAATTAGAAGACGAATTTCTTAACCTAGGTTCATTGCTTTATTTTAATCATTTTTCCAATTTTGAAAAAAAATAGAACAATGATACCTTTAATTATATTAATTTCTTCTTTCAGCATTACCTTAACAATTCAAAAATTCCTTTTAAAAAAATTACACATCAATATAGCAGGTAGAATAGCATTATCAATTATGCTAATTTACACCTCAATTGGACATTTTATTTTTATTGACGGCATGAGTAAAATGATTCCTAATTTTATTTTTTACAAAAAAGAAATTGTAATACTAACTGGATATTTTGAAGTAATACTAGCTGTTAATTTACTTTTAAAAAAACACAAAACAATCGTTGGATACATTCTTATAATCTTTCTTATACTTATTGTACCTTGTAACATCAAGGCTAGTTTAGAAAACCTTAATATTCAAACTGGTAATCACAACGGAAAGGGACTTAATTATTTATTCTTAAGAATACCTGCTCAACTATTCTTTATTGCGTGGACTTATTTTTTCACCATAAAAAATGCCTCGAATTAACTTCAAGGCATTTTAATAAACTTTAAACTTACTTATTAATATAAAACTCTAAATTTAATTGTACCGTTTACTTTTTTAAGCTTACCTATCACTTCTTGGTTATACTCTTTATCAACATCAGTGATAACATATCCAACTTTCTCATCAGTCGAAAGATATTGCCCAGTTATATTTAACTCGTATTTAGCAAGCACCTTATTAACTTCAGCCATAACTCCAGGTACATTTTTATGAATATGCAAAAAACGATGTGCATCTTTATGCTTTGGCAACCTAATATTTGGAAAGTTCACTGCATCTACAGTATTTCCAGAATTAATGTAACTCATAATTTTATTTGGTACAAAATCCGCTATATCTTTTTGAGCTTCTTCAGTACTTCCACCTACATGAGGAGTTAAAATAACATTATTCAACCCTTTCAATTCAGTATAAAAATCACCATTTTTTCTTGGCTCTTCAGGATACACATCTACAGCTGCGCCAGATAATTTCCCTGACTTTAATCCTTCAACTAAAGCTTCAATATCCACTACAAAACCTCTTGACAAGTTAACTAAATGTGCACCATCTTTCATTTCAGCTATCTCTTTTGCTCCAATAAAATTTTTATTTGCAGCATTATCATCGATATGCAACGTAATTACATCTGAAATATTTAACAACTCTTTTAAAGTATTAATTTTCGTTGCATTACCCAATGCTAATTTATCTTCAACATCATAATAATACACATCCATACCTAGAGCTTCTGCCAATATAGAAAGTTGTTTACCGATATTACCATAACCAACAATACCTAACTTTTTACCTCTAACCTCCCTAGATCCTTGTGCTGTTTTATTCCATTCTCCGTTATGCAACTCTGTACTTCGTTGAAATACACTACGCATTAACATTATAATTTCACCTATAGCTAATTCTACAACAGAACGCGTATTACTATAAGGCGCATTAAAAACTACAATTCCGTGTTCTTTACAAGCTTCTAAATTTATTTGCTTTGTACCAATACAAAAAGCAGATACTACCATTAACTTTTCTGCAGCATTAATCACCTTCTCTGTAACCTGAGTTTTAGAACGGATACCTAACACATGTACCTCTTTTATCTTCTCTATCAACTCTTCTTCTGACAAACTTCTAGAAACTGTTTCTACAGAAAAACCATCAGCAGAAAGTTTTGTAAAAGCATCGGCATGTACATTTTCTAATAATAAAATTTTAATTCTATTCTTTGGGTATGAAATATTTCTTGGCAAATCGTTTACGTATAAAAATTCATCTAAATTTGGAGTAATATAATCCGCGTTAGCAACAGTCTTATCTCTTGAAACATTTTCTGTATAAGCAAAAAATTTATCTGCTACTCCTGCCTCTCTTGTTACATAATCACTATAACCATCACCTATCACTTGAATTTCACCTTCAAGCTCTAGGTTTTTAAGGCATTGTATTTTTCCATTATGAGTTGATAAGACATTATTTTTGTCAAAACCAACTATTACGTCATTCTCATCAAACTCAAAAGTATTTGCATATACTCTTTCTGACGGAATATTGTAAGCTGCAACAATAGGATCAATAAACTCTTTAAAACCAGCAGAGATAACATAAATATCATCTGAAAATTTTTCGAAAAAATCTTTATTTCTTTCAATTGACAAAGAAACCTTTTGTTTTAATTCCTCTATTAAAACTGTTAAGTCAGATTTTTTAGCATTTAATAACTGTATTCGCCTTTCCAAAGACTCAGGAAAAGAAATTTCACCATCAATACCCAAGTTTGTAATATTAACAATACCTTCAATAATCTCTTCTTTTTTAGGATTATTAACTAGGGTAATTTCAGCCAAAACATCTAGTGCTTCTACTTTAGTTAACGTACTATCAAAATCAAAAATATAATTTCTTTTTAAAGTACTTACTGTGTTCATTTTTTTAATATTTAGTATGTTGTGTTGTGTCAGCGCAAATTACAAAGGATGTGTTAAAAAAGTATCACAAAATGATAACATTTTCACTTTTTAGTTAATTTGCTTAAAAAAAGAAACTTTTACCCCTTGTTTTTTAAAAAATCAAAAGCATTCCCCACCACAACAATGGAATAGCTTCCACCCAAAAGGAACTGTAATACTTTGACTGCTCTTCTTTTGCTCTCATTAACATTGTAGAAAAAAATAAAAAAACAAGGAAAAATACTCGTCTAAAAACATGCTCCTCTGCTATTAAAAACTCTAGAAACAAACATATAATTAAAATAAAAAAGCCAACTTTTTTAGTGTTTTCTACTCCTATTTTTCTAGGTATTGTTTGTAGAGAAATAGCATCAAATTTTATATCTCTTATATCAAAAGGAAGAATTAATACTATTACAAATAAAAAACGTTGAAATAACATATAAAAAGTTCTATCATCCAACTGGTTACCCGCATCATATATTGGCAACAACACAGTAACTCCAGCCCATACCAATGCAACTACTATAATTTTTAAATAACTAATATTTCGTAAATTTTTTTGAAGCTTTCCTATAAAAGGCACAGCGTAAAATAAAGTTAGTAAACCAAATGGTAGAGTTAGCATTAGTGTTTTCACTTTTAAGTAAGTTAAATAATAACACGCTAAAAGAAAACAAACCAAAGAAAAAACTTGAATATATTTAAGGTTTTTAGCCAAGCTTCTATGGTGTAATTTAGCTACACCTGCATATTTAACAAAGTTATAACCTGTTATTGTTCCGTAAAACACAAAAAAATCTAACGGTTCATTATAAGGTAACCCAAAATACAATTCTGTTAGCCTCATAAAAGCATACACAGAAAACCCCACATGAATACTTGAATTTATATAAAAATTCACAACTTTTTTTAAGTAATCCATTAAACAAAAATAACACATATGTTTATTATTATATATATAGGTAATAAATTAATAGTTTACGATAAAAACATGCTTATTAAATCATCTATTTTAATTATTTTTGAGGCACTTAAAACAAACAGCACAAATGAACACGAATTCATTTCAATTAAGACACATTGGTCCTCGTGTTAAGGATCAAGAAAACATGCTAAAGACCATCGGTGTAGATTCTTTAGATCAAATTATTAATGAAACTATCCCTGACGATATTCGATTACAAGAAGAGTTAAATTTAGCTCCCGCAATGAGTGAATACGAATATTTAGGGCATATAAATGAACTAGCTGCCAAAAATAAAGTTTTTAAAAGTTACATAGGTTTAGGATATCACGAAGGTATTGTTCCTAGCGTTATTCAACGTAACATTTTAGAAAATCCAGGATGGTATACTGCCTACACTCCTTACCAAGCAGAAATTGCTCAAGGTCGTTTAGAGGCTTTATTAAATTACCAAACAATGGTTTGTGATTTAACTGGAATGGAATTAGCTAACGCTTCTTTGTTAGATGAAGCTACTGCTGCTGCTGAAGCAATGGCTTTATTATTTGATGTTCGTGAGAGAGCTAAGAAAAAAGCTGGTGCTAACAAATTTTTCGTTTCTGAAGAAATTTTACCGCAAACGTTATCGGTGCTACAAACTAGAGCTATACCTATTGGAATTGAACTAGTTATAGATAATCATGAAAACTTTGATTTTTCAGATGACTTTTTTGGAGCTATAGTTCAATACCCTGGAAAACATGGACAAGTATATGACTATACTGATTTCGTTGCTAAAGCAAATGAAAACAACATAAAAGTAGCTGTAGCTGCTGATATTTTATCTTTAGTTTTATTAAAAGCACCTGCTGAATTTGGAGCTGACGTAGTTGTTGGTACTACACAAAGATTTGGTATTCCTTTAGGATATGGAGGACCTCATGCTGGTTATTTTGCTACTAAAGAAGCTTACAAACGTAGTATACCTGGTCGTATTATAGGTGTTACTAAAGATAGAAATGAAGATCGTGCTTTACGTATGGCTTTACAAACTCGTGAACAACATATCAAACGAGAAAAAGCTACTTCAAATATTTGTACTGCTCAGGTATTATTAGCTGTTATGGCTGGTATGTATGCCGTATATCATGGTAAAGATGGCTTAAACTTCATTGCTAATCAGGTTCATACTGCTGCTACAACATTAGCTAGCGGATTAGAAAGATTAGGTTTCAAACAAAAAAACAGTTCTTATTTTGATACTATTGTAGTTGAAGTAGAAACTAGTAAGTTGCGTTCTGTTGCTGAATCAAATGGAATAAACTTTAACTACATCGATGAAAATCATGTTTCAATTTCTGTAAACGAAACTGTTAGTTTAAAAGAAATAAACGCAATTATTGATTGTTTCGAACAAACTTTCAATATACAAGATATTACTATAACTGAATTTACTTCTGTTGATGTAATACCAACAAACATTCAAAGAAATACTACTTTCTTAGAAAACGAAGTATTTAA
>JBELFC010000075.1:0-15525 GCA_042093175.1 Tenacibaculum sp.
TCTCCATTCATATTGCGAACTTGTTAAATCTTTATCTCTAGATTTATTGTTAATTATTGTATCCAACAAAATTTTCGTAGCGCTTTTAAAGGTCGGTGTTGCAATTTGGATATTATAGTTATCTGCATCTTCAATAGTCTGCCAATTAAAACTAATTAATCCTGCGTCTAGTTGAGTATTATCACTAGGAGCAAGTAATACGATCTTTTCGTTTGAAATATTTTTAATAAAAATAGCTTCACAAGAATTTAATAGAAAACAGATACTTACAATGATTGTTAACTTTTTCATTTTTTTAAAATTTAAAACTATTTTCAGTTAATTTATCTTCAAGTTCTTGAGCGTTTCTTTTAGTTGTATTACTACAATTTTGACCCTCATTAACAATAGTGGATATTTTAATTTTTCTTCTTTTAGTAGTTTTCCAACAGAATGAAGATAATTGATATCCAAAAATTATCTCTTTAGAAAGGTCTAATTCTCCAATCTTTTTTTCGTTTTTAAATAAAAGTAATCTTTGTTTTTTATATTTATCTGTTTGTAAATAAATAGCGTCACTTTGTTTAAGTTGATTTAAAAAAGGAGCTCCAGAGGTTAGTTTTATTCCAGTGATTATCGTAGCCTCAGGTGATTTTTTTAAGTAATTAAAAATAGATAAGTTATTCTCATTTATTGAAGAAACAATAGAAACCTTATCAGTAATACTGATGGTGGTATAAAGTGGTTTGTTTGGAATGCTATCGTTAAAAATTATTTTTTGAGTTTGATTTTTTCCACTAATAGCTTTTTTGTATTCTTTGTAAGTGTCTTTTTTGAATTGATGCGTTGAGTAAGAAACCTTAATTTTTTGATCGTATTTAGGAACTCCAAAAGTTTGAAAAGTTGTTTTTCGAAGAGATTTCTGTTTTTCTCCAATAACACCTAACTCAACGGGTGTTTTTGTAGTGTAAAAATTGTTTTTCTGAGGAAGGACCCCGCAGGAAACACACATTATTAATGTGATTATAGCAATTATTTTTTTCATTTTATTTGTTTAAGCCGTAATTTAACAACAAATTGTCGCGCAAAAATACTAAATATTTTTACTTTTGACATTTATATATATTTTTACTATGAAATTGAAGAAGAATATTTTATCTAAAAAAGTAGATGCTTTTAATTTGCAAGAGCTGTTAGTAGTTCTTGTTATTATTGGAATTCTTATTTTGATAGCACTGCCTAATTTAATGCCAATGATTTCCAAAGCAAAAAGTATTGAGGCTCAGAATCAGTTAAAACATTTGGGGTCTATGCAACGAACACATTTTTATATGCATTCTAAATATTCAAATGATTTTAATGCTATAGATTTTGTTGTTCCTTTAACTAATAAAAATGGAGGTAAAGCAAAATATTCATATGAAATTATAGAAGCTACCACGAATACTTTCAAAGCACGTGCTACTGCTATAGTCGATTTTGATGGGGATGGTGTTTTTAATGTTTGGGAAATAGACCAAGAACAAAACTTGAAAGAAATAATAAAAGATTAAATGAAATAATAAGTAATTCAACTTTTAATAATAAAACCTCCAAAGAAGATATTCTTTAGAGGTTTTATTATGTTAACCTCTTTTTACAGAAAATCACCAAAGAAAAACCAATTAAGACTTTTTTTAAGTTTGTTTTCTTTGTTGTCTTCTTCGAGATTTTTCGTGTCTTTTATTTCAGTTTGAAACAAATCGATAACAAATTCATCATCGGTTTTTTTAGTTTCCTCTTTTAAAAAAGCATCAAAGTATAACTCACTTGCTTTTTCTCCTTTTATTTTTTCTATTTCTAAAAGTGTTTTATATAAAGGTTCAATTTTTTCAATAACACCATTTGGTACAGCTTTTCTTCGTCCTGTATAACCAGTAATTTCACCTTGCTCATTTTTATCAACTGTAAAATCGGTAATCACCCAATAGTATCTACCGGTTCTTGTTAAGTTTTTAACAATAGCATGGAAATTTTCACCTTTTTTTAAAGCGTTCCATAAAACTTTAAATGCCACTTTAGGCATATCAGGATGACGAATAATATTATGGGGCTCACCAATTAATTCAATTTTATTGTATTCAGAAGCTTCTTCAAAAGCATCATTCATGTATAAAATTGTACCATGAATGTCCGTTTTGCTAATGATTGTTTGGGTTTTATCCCATTTTACTTCTTCGTTTATAATCTTGATCGGTTTGGGGGATATCTTTGTCATTTAATACTTTATTTAGTCTAAACAAAAATAATTAAAACAAATAAAACAGTAACCTTAATTTAAAATAAAAGTTACTGTTTTTTATTTTTAAAATAGGAGTGGTTTACTAAAGGAAATCACCAAAGAAAAACCAATTTAAGCCTTTTTTTATTTTATCTTTATTAGCTGGAGTATCGTACTGTTCTTTTTTACTTTCCTCTTTAAATAAATCAACAACAAACTCGTTATAGTTCTTGCCTATTTCTTCTTTTAAATAACCTTCAAAATATAATTCACTGACCTTTTCGCCTTTTAATTTTTCAATGTCAAGTAATGTTTTATATAGTGGCTCAATTTTTTTAATAACACCTTCTGGAACAGCTTTTCTTCGTCCTGTATAACCAGTAACTTCACCTTGTTCATTTTTATCAACTGTAAAATCAGTAATCACCCAATAATATCTTCCAGTTCTAGTTAAGTTTTTAACGATGGCATGAAAGTTTTCGCCTTTTTTTAAAGCTTCCCATAAAACTTTAAATGCTACTTTAGGCATATCTGGGTGCCTAATTATGTTATGAGGTTCGCCAATTAATTCAATGGCACTATACTCACAAGCTTGTGTAAAAACATCGTTAGCATATAAAATGGTTCCGTGCAAATCTGTTTTACTTACAATTGTTTGGGTCTTGTCCCATTTTACCTCTTCGTTAATAATTTGTTTTGGGGGAGTTTCCATAATTTAGTTTTTTTATTTTGATTGCCGCAAAAATCTATTAATAAAGGATAATTAAATATGATTTTTATCAGTTTCTAAATTGTTTTTACAACAGAACAAAATGTATATTTGTCAGTTAATACAAACAACATTATTATGAGCGAATCTAGAAAACGACGAGAAGCTTTATTATATCATGCAAAACCAAAGCCAGGAAAAATCTCTGTAGTTCCTACTAAAAAGTATGCAACTCAACACGATTTGTCTTTGGCGTATTCCCCAGGAGTTGCTGAGCCTTGTTTAGAAATAGCAAAAGATAAAGACAATGTATATAGATATACAGCTAAAGGTAATTTAGTAGCTGTAATATCAAATGGGACGGCGGTTTTAGGTTTAGGAGATATTGGTCCTGAGGCATCAAAGCCTGTGATGGAAGGAAAAGGATTACTATTTAAAATATTTGCAGATATTGATGTATTCGATATTGAAGTTGATGCAACAGATGTAGATAAATTTGTAGAAACTGTAAAAGCAATTGCACCTACTTTTGGAGGTATAAACCTTGAAGATATTAAGGCACCTGAAGCTTTTGAGATAGAAAGAAGGTTAAAGGAAGAACTAGATATACCTGTAATGCACGATGATCAGCATGGTACCGCTATTATTTCTGCTGCGGCATTAAAAAATGCTTTAGAAATTAATGGTAAAGATATTTCTAAGGTTCAAATTGTGGTGAATGGAGCAGGAGCAGCAGCAATATCATGTACCCGTTTATATTTAGCTTTAGGGGCTAAAAGGGAAAATGTTATTATGTGTGATAGTAAAGGTGTAATAAGAAATGATAGAGATAATCTTACTTCACAAAAAGCAGAATTTGCAACGCATAAGGATGTAAACACTTTAGAAGAAGCAATGCATAATGCAGATGTTTTTATAGGGTTATCTAAAGGTAATGTAGTTACTCCAGAGATGTTATTATCAATGGCGAAAAACCCTATTGTATTTGCTATGGCAAATCCTGATCCTGAAATTTCTTATGATGTGGCAGTTGCTACAAGAGAAGATATTATCATGGCAACAGGAAGATCTGATCATCCTAATCAGGTTAATAATGTTTTAGGGTTTCCTTTTATTTTTAGAGGTGCATTAGATGTAAGAGCATCAAAAATTAATGAAGAAATGAAAATGGCGGCTGTACATGCATTAGCAGATTTAGCTAAAAAATCAGTGCCAGAGCAAGTGAATATAGTGTATGATGAAATAAGTCTTTCTTTTGGAAAAGATTATATTATACCAAAGCCATTTGATCCAAGATTAATTTATGAAATTCCTCCAGCAATTGCGAAAGCAGCTATGGATTCAGGAGTAGCTAAAGAGCCTATTGAAGATTGGGAGAAGTATAGAGAAGAGTTAATGGATAGGTCAGGTACAGGAAGTAAAGAAATAAGATTATTACATAACCGAGCTAAGAAAAATCCAAAAAGAGTTGTATTTACTGAAGCTGATCATTTAGATGTACTAAAAGCAGCTCAAAGAGTTTATGAAGAGAAAATTGGTGTTCCAATTTTATTAGGTAGAAAAGAAGTCATTTTGGAATTAAAAGAAGAACTTGGCTTTACAGGTGATGTTCAGATTATCGATCCAAAAATAGATGAAGAAGAGGAAAGAAGAAATCGTTATGCTGATTTTTTCTGGGAAACACGTCAGCGAAAAGGAGTAACTCTATTTGAAGCTAAAAAATTAATGCGTGAACGTAATTATTTTGCAGCTATGATGGTAAATAGTGGTGAAGCTGATGCTTTGATTACAGGATATTCTAGGCCTTATTCTTCAGTAGTAAAACCAATATTAGAGTTAATAGAAAAAGATAAAGGAGTTACTAGAGTAGCAGCAACAAACCTAATGCTTACTAAGCAAGGACCAATGTTTTTAGCTGATACTACTATAAATATAAATCCAACGGCAAAAGATTTAGCAAAAATTACACAATTAACATCAACTTTAGCAAAAATGTTTGGAATGAAACCAAATGTAGCTATGTTAGGTTTTTCAAACTTTGGATCATCAAAGTCAGAAAGTTCTGCAAAAATTAGAGAAGCAGTTTCTTATATTCATAGAAATTACCCAAATGTGGTGGTTGATGGTGAGTTACAAGCTGATTTTGCATTGAATCCAGATTTGTTAGCAAAAGAATTTCCGTTTTCTAAATTAAATGGAAAAAGAGTTAATGTGTTGATATTTCCAAACTTAGATGCGGCAAATATTACATATAAATTAATGAAACAGGTAGATGGAGTTGAATCTGTTGGACCAATTTTGTTAGGTATGAGCAAGCCAGTTCATATATTACAATTAGGAGCAAGTGTTGATGAAATGGTTAATATGGCAGCAGTTGCTGTTGTTGATGCACAAAATAAATCATTAAAAAAAACAATGTAAAAGAGGGTGAAAAACCTTGAAAATGAGTGTTTTTAAAAACAAATATTTTTTCTACTTTAGACAACGCAAAAAATTAATGAATGATAACACAAATTAGAGGAAGACTTGTAGAGAAAAATCCAACCTATGTGGTAGTAGATTGTAATGGGGTTGGGTATTTATTGCATATCTCTTTAAATACATTTTCTTTATTACCAGAAAATGAGAACATCGTGTTATATACGCATTTATCAATTAGAGAAGATGCACATACTTTGTTTGGATTTATTAATAAAACTGAAAGAGAAATTTTTAGATTATTAGTTTCAGTATCTGGTGTTGGGCCTAGTACAGCAAGGACTATGCTTTCCTCTATGACATCTGAAGAAATTCAACAAGCAATAGCTTCTGAAGATGTAAAGTTAATTCAATCAGTTAAAGGTATTGGTGTTAAAACGGCGCAAAGAGTTATTGTTGATTTGAAAGATAAAATTCTAAAAACCTTTGATTTAGATGAAGTTTCATTAAAACAAAACAATACAAATAAAGAAGAAGCGTTATCTGCTTTAGAGGTATTAGGATTTGCTCGGAAACAAGCAGATAAAGTAGTTAATAATATATTAAAAGTAACACCTGAAGCTACTGTAGAAGAGCTTATAAAGCAGGCGTTAAAAAACTTATAATAGAGTTGGGAAAGACATTTATGAATAAATTATTTACAACACTTACTTTACTAGTAAGTGTTGTTTCGTTTTCACAAAGTATTGCGAATAATAATAAACAAGGAGTAAAAAAAGATACAGTTATACCATTAAAGTATAATTTTAAATTTAGTCAAAAAGGAAAACTTTTTTTAAATAATCCTTCGCAATTTCAGGTCAGATACGATAAAGCTATAAATAAGTTTGTAATAGTTGAAAAAATTGGAGATTATTATATAGGGACTCCAGTTTTTATGACTCCAAGAGAATATGAAAAGTATCGTTTAAAAAACGATATGAAAGACTATTTTAAAGAAAAAGTTGACGCAACCAGTACAAGAAAAAAAGGAAATAATAATGCTAGAAAAAACTTGTTGCCAAAATATTATGTGAACTCAAAGTTTTTTGAATCTGTTTTTGGAGGAAATGAAGTTGAGGTTATTCCTAGAGGACAAGTAAATATCAAATTAGGAGGTGTTTATCAAAATAATGAAAATCCACAAATTTCGATAGATAATCAAAGCAGTTTTACTTTTGATTTTGACCAACAAATAAGTGCAAGTTTACAAGCCAAAGTTGGAAAACGATTAAAAGTTACTGCTAATTATGATACGCAATCTACTTTTGATTTTCAAAATCTTATAAAATTAGAGTACACACCAACTGAAGACGATATTATTCAAGGTATTGATGCAGGTAATATAAGTATGCCTATTAAAAACTCATTAATAAATGGGGCTCAAGCTTTATTTGGGGTAAAGGCTGAATTACAATTTGGAAAAACTCGAGTTACAGCTGCATTTTCTCAGCAAAATTCACAATCAAAAACAGTTGTAGCTGAAGGTGGAGCTACGATTGAAGAATTTGAATTAAGAGCTTCTGATTATGATAATGATCGTCACTTCTTTTTATCACAATATTTTAGAGAAAACTATAAGGATGCACTAAAACAATATCCTTTAATAAATAGTTCAATAAATATAACTAGAGTAGAAGTATGGGTTACCAATAGAACACAAAGTGTTACTGACTTTAGAAGTATTGTAGCACTTGCCGATATTGGAGAGTCTAAAGATGAAAATAAGGTGAAAACTCAGGTAACTAATAATCCAAACTTAGTTACTGTTAACGGAAAAGTAATACCTTATAATGAAGTAAACGAATTTGGAGGGTTGTTAACAAACACTAGTGGTCTTAGAGATATCGCAACAATGAATAGTACTTTAGATGGAGTTGTTGCTCCTCAAAAAGCGACTCAAGGAACAGATTTTTCATATTTACAAAATGCACGTAAACTTCAGGCTAATGAATATAAGTTACATCCACAATTAGGGTTCATATCATTAAATAGAAGGCTAAATGATGGAGAGGTTTTAGCAGTAGCCTATGAATATACAGTAGTAGGAGCATCAAACAATGAAACAGTTTTTAAGGTAGGTGAGTTTTCAAATGACGGAGTTGTTGCTCCAGCAAATTTAGTAGTAAAATTACTTAGAAGTGAAATATTAACAACGGTTAGAAAAAATACAATTACTAATTTAGATGAAGCTTTTCCTACATGGAGGTTAATGATGAAAAATGTATATGCAATAGGAGCATATCCATTACAACAACAAGGTTTTCGTTTTGATTTATTATACCGTGATGATCAAACTGGAACTTTACAAAACACATTACAAAATGCCAGTAGTTCCAGTATAAAAGAAACCCCTTTAATGCAGGTTTTGCATATTGATAGATTAGATCAAAGTCAGTATGAAGTAGCAGGAGGTGATGGTTTTTTTGATTTTATAGAAGGAGCAACTGTAAATTCACAAAAAGGATATATTATATTTCCAGATCCTGAACCTTTTGGTGAAAACTCATACTTAGACTCTAAATTAGTTGGGGCTGATAAAAATAAATATTTGTTTAAAGATTTATATTTAACAACTAAAATTCAGGCAAAAAATGAATTTCAGAATAAAGATAAATACTTTTTAAAAGGATATTTTAAATCGGAAGCAAGTAGAGGAATATCACTTGGAGCATTTAATATACCTAGAGGGTCGGTAAAAGTTACGGCTGGAGGGAGACAATTAGTAGAAGGTATAGATTATGTTGTAGATTATCAATTAGGAAGAGTACAAGTTTTAGATCCAGGGTTAGAGGCTTCTGGAACACCTATCAATGCTACAGTTGAGAACAATACTTTTTTTAATCAACAAAGAAAAACATTTATTGGAATTGATGTTGAGCACCGATTTGCTGAGAACTTTACTATAGGAGGTACTTTTTTAAATGTTAGTGAAAAACCAATTACACCAAAAGTTAATTTCGGAGGAGAACCAATTGATAATACAATGATTGGTTTTAACTTAGATTATTCATCTGAAGTACCCTATTTTACTAAATTAGCTAATAAATTACCATATGTAGAAACTGATGTGCCTTCAAAGATATCAGTAAGAGCAGATATGGCATATTTGCTACCAGGATCACCTAGTGGTATAGATGTAAATGGAACAGCTACTTCATATTTAGATGATTTTGAAGCATCACAAATTCCTATTAATTTAAACTCTCCTCAACAGTGGTTTTTGGCAAGTACACCCGAATCACAAGGGTTAGAAGTTGAAGGGAAAGAGGTAAATAACTTAGTTTATAATAATAAAAGAGCTAAAATAGCTTGGTATAACGTCGATCAACTTTTTTATGGAAGTACGAATAGACCAGGTAATATCAATGAAAATGAATTGTCTAGAGATGAAGTTCGTCAAATTAGATATGAAGAATTATTTGATGTTGATTTAGATATAACACAACAAGATTTAGTAAGAACATTAGATTTAGCATATTATCCTAATGAAAGAGGGCCTTATAATTTTAATACAAATACAACAGAAGTTGATATTGACGCAGGAAATAATAAGGTAACACTTAAAAAACCTGAAGAAAGTTGGGGTGGTATTATGCGACCATTAACAACTAATAACTTTGAACAAGCAAATGTAGAATATATTCAATTTTGGTTAATGGATCCATATGAAAACTATTCTATTACTGAAGCAGAAGGTTTACCAGTTGGAGCGAATCCTAAAGATGCCATTAACCATGGTAAGTTATTGATAAATCTAGGGAATATATCAGAAGATATTTTACGAGATGGAAGTAAGCAATATGAAAATGGATTACCAGAAACAGGCGTTAAAACTAATGGAAGTAATGTAAGAGAATCGGTTTGGGGTTTTACTCCAATTAACCCTTCTATCTTATATGCTTTTGCTTCAGATGACAATGCTAGAACAAACCAAGATGTTGGATTAGATGGGTTAAGTGATGCCGAAGAGAAAAGTGATTTTCACAGTATATCATCTTTTCCAGCTGAATACAAAGCTTTGTCAGATCCGTCTGGAGATAACTTTCAATTTTTTAGAGGTAGTGAATTAGATGCAATTAATGCATCTATTTTAACCCGTTATAAGAACTTTAATAATACACAAGGGAATTCACCTACATCAGGACAGTCAACAGAAGCATATCCTACATCCTCATCAACATATCCAGATACAGAAGATATTAATAAGGATCAAACGATGAATCCTGTTAATAGTTATTTTGAGTATGAAATACCTTTAAATAAAACAGAGTTAGATAAAGGTGTTGGATTTAACAATATAGTTGATGTTAAAAATAGTACAGTTACTTTGTCAAATGGTCAATCAAGAACAACTAGATGGTACCAATTTAGAATACCAGTAAAAGGAGGTACACCAGTAAATGGAATTACTGATTTTAATAGTATTCGTTTTGTTAGAATGTTTGTTACACAGTTTAGAATACCAGTTGTTTTACGTTTTGGAGAATTAGAATTGGTTCGTAGTGATTGGAGAAGATATACAAAAAACGTTCCAGATACTGAAATTAATAAGTTTGAAATAGGAATTGTTAATATAGAACAAAATAGTGATAAATATGCTTTGCCTCCTGGTATTGAAAGAGAGCAGTTGCAGGGAACAAATAGAGTTCAACGTCAAAATGAACAATCTGTTACTTTAAAAGTTTCTGATTTACCTGCTGACTCGCTTAGAACTATTTATAAAAATATAAGTATAGATATGCGTAGGTATAAAAACTTAAGAATGTTTATACACGCGGAAGATCCTAATAGAGTAGCAAAACAAGGATTAAATACTGAAAGTGTTGCTATTGTTCGATTAGGAACAGACTTAAATGAAAATTATTACGAAATTGAAAAACCATTAATTTATTCTGGAACTTCAGGTACTCCTGAGTCAGATAAAGTATGGCCAGAGGAAAATAATTTAGATATTTTTTTAGAAGAATTAGCGAATCTTAAACTGGAGAGAACAGGGTCTTTAACTGACGTTTTCTCAGGTGTAAGTTCAAATGGATTAAAAATATCCGTAAGAGGGAACCCTACATTAGCTCAAATACGAACTGTAATGTTAGGAGTTAAAAATAATTCTGCAGCTCCAAAAACAATAGAGGTTTGGTTTAATGAATTACGTGCTGTTGGCTTTGATAATAAAGGAGGATGGGCAGCTGTTTTAAATGCGGATGCTAATTTTGCTGATGTTGCCGATGTATCAATAGGTGGAAGAATGTCTACTATTGGTTTTGGAAATGTTGAAGACAGAGTACAACAAAGAAGTATAGAAGAAATAAAACAATATAATGTAGCCACTAATGTACAGGTAGGTAAAATGATGCCAAAAAAATGGAACATGCAAATACCTATGAGCTATAGTTATGGTGAGGAGTTTAGAGATCCTAAGTATGATCCGCAATTTCAAGATATAAAATTAGAAGATGCGTTAGACAAAAATCCAAATAGCAAAAACTCTCAAGATTATACAAGAAGAAAAAGTATAAGTTTCATTAATGTTAAAAAGAATAGAAATCCTGAAAGCAAGAAAAAACAAAAGTTTTATGATGTAGAAAACTTTTCAGTTTCATATTCTTTTAATGAAGAGTTTCATAAAGATTATAACATTCAAAAATATGTAAATCAAAATGTAATGGCTGGAGCTACTTATAACTTTAACTTTAAGCCTTGGATACTTGAACCATTTAAAAAATCAAAAATGTTTAGTAATAGGTATTTGCGATTTATTAAAGATTTAAATATTAATCCTGTACCTAAAAATGTTGCTGTAAATTCAAGAATTAATAGAAATTATAGCGCTCAACAATCTAGAAACTTAATACAAGGTTTATCACCTCAACCAGAACTTAAGCAACGAAATTTTGTTTTTGATTGGGATTATACTATTGGTTTTGATTTAACAAAGTCGTTAAAATTAAACTTTAATGCTGCAAACAATTATATTTATGATTCATTTGGTAAAGATGAAGATTTAGAAATATATGACAAGTTTTTCAATATTGGACGACCTAATAATTATCACCAAAAATTAAATGCAACCTATAAAGTTCCTATTAATAAGCTTCCATATTTAAATTTTATTTCTGCAGATTATGGTTATACTGCAGATTTTGACTGGCAGGCAGCTTCACAAAGTTATGTAGATAAAGTAGGGAATATGATTCAAAATGCTAATACCCATAACTTAAATACTACAATAGATTTTGGTCGATTTTATAAGGTGTTAAAACTAGATAAATTATTAATTAGAGGAGCTAAGAAAGCTCCAATTAAAAAAGGATCTTTAAAGCTAGGAAGTAAACAAGTAGCCCAAAAAGCAAAATTAAAAAAGAATGCTGGTTTTGGAAAAAAAGCATTGAAAGGTTTGTATGATGTTTTAACTTCAGTAAAAAGAGCTAAAATTAATTATAGTCAAAATAACGGAACTTTAATACAAGGGTATAAGCCTTCAGTAGGTTTCTTAGGAAGAAACAATTTTGATGGTGGATTAGCGCCTACATTTGGATTTGTATTTGGTAGTCAAACTGATATTTTAAGAACAGCAATTGATAATAATTGGATTATTAGAAGTATTCCTGGACAAGAATATTATAATAAAAACTATGGGAGAACTAGTAACAAAAAATTAGATTATACTATTTCTGTAAAACCATTAAAAAGTTTAACTATTGACTTTAGAGGTAATAGAATTCAAACCAGTAATATTACTCAACAATTAGATATAATTTCCGATGGGAATGGTGGTTTTGAACAAAACCCAAATATCAAATCTTTTGAAACAGGAAATTATAGTATCAGTCATTTTATGTTAGGTACAATGTTCACAAATAATGAAGTTTTATATCAAAACTTTTTAAATTATAGATCTACAATTGCAAACAGATTAGCCACGACAGCCCAACCAGTAAATGGATTTAAAGAAAGTGGACAACAAGCAATGTTACCAGCATTTATTGCAGCATATTCAGGAACTGATCCTAACTCTGTTAATACAGGGATCTTTAAAAATATTCCTATACCTAATTGGACGCTTCGTTATAACGGTTTAATGAAGTTTAAATGGTTTAAGAAAACATTTTCTTCATTTACAGTGTCTCATGGATATAAATCATCTTATACTATAGGTAATTATACTAATAACTTACAGTACGAAGGACCAACATCAGTGAAAGTAAATACTTCTGGTAATTATCATCCAGAATTATTAATTTCGTCGGCAACTTTAATCGATGAATTTTCACCATTAATTAAGGTTGATTTTAGAATGAAAAACTCATTATCTTTTAAAGGAGAAATTAGAAGAGATAGAAGTTTAACACTAAATTTTAACAATAATACAATAACTGATATAAATGGAACAGAATATGTAATTGGATTTGGATATAAGATAAGAGATGTTAAATTTGTAACCAGATTTACGGGTAAAAAAGAAACATTAAAAGGAGATATCAATTTTAGAGCAGATATATCATTAAGAGACAATTTAACATTAATAAGAAGTGTTGATAAAGAAAACAATCAAGTAACAGGGGGAGAAAGGTTATTTGGAATAAAATTTTTAGCAGATTATAATTTAAGTAGAAATTTAACCGCATCTTTTTATTATAATCACCAAACATTTAATTATGCAGTTTCAACAACTTTCCCTAGGCAATCAATCAATGCTGGTATTAATTTAGTATATAACTTAGGAAATTAAAAACAAACAAAAATATAAAACAACAATACAATGAACATTCCATCAGAATTAAAATACACTAAAGACCACGAATGGGTTAAAGTTGAAGGAGACGTAGTTACTATAGGAATTACGGATTTTGCACAAGGAGAATTAGGAGACATCGTTTATGTAGATGTAGATTCTTTAGATGATACATTAGAAATAGAAGAGGTTTTTGGATCTGTAGAAGCAGTAAAAACAGTTTCTGATCTATTTATGCCTTTATCTGGAGAGGTTACAGAATTCAATGAAGGTTTAGAAGATGAGCCTGAATTAGTAAATTCTGATCCATATGGAAAAGGGTGGATGATTAAAATAAAAATATCAGATGAATCACAATTAGAAGGTTTATTAAGTGCTGATGCTTATCAAGAACTTATTCAAGGATAAGAAAAACAGAATCATAATAGCGGTATTTATTACAATAAGTATCGCTATTCTTAGTTTAATAAAGCTTGGAAAACAACCAATTTCAATAAGCAATATTGATAAAATTGAACACTCAATTGCTTATTTCTTTCTTACTTTTTCGTGGTTGTTGGCTTTAGTCAAAACAAAATATCAAATATATATTGTGTCTATTTGTTGTTTGATTTACGGCATAATTATTGAGGTTTTACAAGCTACAATGACGGTATATAGAACTGGAGACTATTATGATGTAATAGCAAATTCAGTAGGAGTTCTTTTGGCATTTACATTATTTAACGTCTTTTTTTACAAAAAAGATACTATTTGGTAAATTAGCTTGTATAAGTTGAAATAAATTAATTAAATTAGCGAACTATTAAAAAACAGAAAGGATGGAAATCAAAAAAAATCCAAAATCAAACTTAGAGAATTATAGTAAGTTGTTTATGCAACTAGGTTTGGTTTTAGCTTTATTTGTTACATATGTAGCAATTGAAAATAAAACATACGATAAAGAATACGGAGATTTAGGGATGGCTAATATGGCATCAGAAATTGAAGAAGAAACAATAGAAATTCAGCCTGAAGCACCAAAACCACCTCAAAATACACCTCCACCACCAGCTCCAGAAAAAATTGAAATAGTTGAAGATGAAAAAGAAGTTGAGGAAACTATAATTGAATCAACTGAAACTGATGAATCTGAGGCTGTAGAGGTTGAAGAAATTGAAGAGGCTGAAGAAGAAGAAGAAGTTGTAGAAGATGTGCCATTTTCAATTATTGAAGATGTACCTGTATTTCCAGGATGTTCAGGAACTAAAGCTCAAAAGAAAGCATGTTTAAATAAAAAGATGCAAAGACACGTTCAACGTTATTTTGATGCTGAATTGGCTAATGAATTAGGTTTAGCTCCAGGGAAAAAGAAAATTTATTTAGTTTTTAAAATAGGTAAAACTGGGAATATAGAACAAATTAACGCTAGAGCTCCTCACCCTAGATTGAAGAAAGAGGCTATTCGTATAGCAAAAAAGTTACCTAAAATGTTACCTGGTAAACAAAGAGGAAGACCGGTAAGAGTTGGATATACTTTACCAATTACTTTCAATGTAGAATAAATATAGTATATATATTCTTATAGATATAAAAAAGCAACTCATTTATGAGTTGCTTTTTTATTGGCACGCTTCTTGTTTTTAACATAGTATTAACATTAAAACTTATAACTATGAAAATGCCAAAAAAAATGCCAAGAAAGCAATTAGAAAAGTTTTCGACAATATTTATGCAGTTAGGTTTAGTACTCTCTTTGTCTATAGTGTATTTTGTTTTAGAATATGAAACTAAAGAAAAAGTAAATACACCTGCTACTTTTGGAGAAGAAATACCTAAGAATTATTCAATTGACGAATTACCTAAAATATTTGTTAAAGAAGTAAAGAAGAGTGTTGTTAAAACAGCACCCAAAAAACAAGTGAAGTTTGATTTAACAAAAATTAAAAAAGTAGATAATGATAAAGTAATAAAAAATGTTATTGATTTACCGACAGCTGATGATGAACCTATAATAGATATTACAGATTTACCAGAAGCTGATGAGGATGATATAATTAATAAAAATGATGATCCTGTATTTATGCGTAATTTGCAAAATGCACCAATTTTTAGAGGCTGTGAAGGATTAAGTGAGAAAGAAGGTAGAAAATGCTTGGAAAGAAAAATAAGACAACATGTGCAAAGATATTTTAATTCCGAAATAGCACAAGATTTAGGGATGAGATCAGGAAAGTATAGAATATCAACACAATTTGTAATCAACAAACAAGGGTATATTGTCGATTTAAAAATAAGGGCTCCACATATAAAATTGAAAAAAGAAGTTAAAAAGTTAGTAAATAAAATTCCAAAGTTTACGCCAGGTAAACAAAATAATGTACCTGTAAAAGTAAGGTATACACT
>JBELFC010000076.1:0-15407 GCA_042093175.1 Tenacibaculum sp.
CTAAATCCATAAATTGCTTAATTGGATTTCCTTCAATATTATACTCAGTAGTAACGATAGGTTTTAAATCATATGCATCCTGATAACGTATATGACGCTCATCTGGTCTTGGATGAATGGTTATCCCTTCAGCTCCAAAATCTTGAACATCTTGAGCTACCTTAAGTAAGTTAGGCACATTACCTCCTCTTGAGTTACGTAATGTTGCAATTTTATTTATATTTACACTTAACTTTGCCATTACTATTTAAGTTTAATTTTAGGCTATATATTATAATAAGCAAAAGTAATCCATTAAATCATTTTAACCTATATTCGTACTAATGAATATTAACGATTTTATATTAAACGAAATTAAAGAGCTTGGCTTAAACCACACGGTAAGTAGTGCCCAAGATTTATTCAAGAATTTACCTATAACACATATTCCAGTAGTTCAAAACGGAAAACTTATAGGTTGTTTACCTGAAAGCGACATTCAAACAATTGAAAATAAAGAAGGTACCATAAAAGACTACAACTACCTGCTAGACCATTTTTACACTAATGAAAGAGCAACCTTGCTTGATTTAGTTACTTTATTTGCTGATAATGATTGTAATTTAATTCCTGTTTTAAATAAAGAATTAAATTATGTAGGATATTATGAGCTTGGTGACATATTAGATGCCTTTGCTGATAGTCCTTTTCTACATTTAGAAAGTGAAACTTTAATTATTCAAAAAGGGAAAAGTGAACACTCTATGAGTCAAATTTCTCAAATAGTTGAAAGTAATAATGGAAAATTATTAGGCATGTATATGTCTCATGAAGGACAAGAGAACATCCAAGTAACCTTAAAAGTATCATCAACAGAAATAAATGAGATCATTCAAACTTTTAGACGATACGACTATACTGTTGTAACACAACATGATGATGATTTTTACATAGAAGAACTTAAAGACAGGGCTAGATATCTAAGAAAGTATTTAGATATGTAACTTTCGTAACCATAACTAATATTACCAAAAAGTGAAAAAAGTAGCCATATACGGACAAGCGTATACTATTTCTGCTGAAAAGGAAATAAAGATTTTACTTGCCATTTTAAAGAAACACAATATTGTTGTTTTTTTTGAACAAAAATTTTATGATTTGTTAATTGAAAACAAATCACTTGAAAAAAAATACCCCACTTTTTCTCATTTTAACGATTTGTCCGATTCATTTGACTTACTATTTACTATTGGAGGCGATGGAACTTTTTTACGAGCAATTACATATGTTCGAAATTTAAATATCCCAATGATGGGAATAAACACTGGTAGGTTAGGTTTTTTAGCTACCATACAAAAAGACCAAATAGAAGAATCTATTGAACTTTTACTAAAAAAAGAATATTCCATTCAAGAAAGGACTCTTTTACAAATTGAAACCACCCCTACAACAGAAGAGTTTTCAGAATTAAATTTTGCTTTAAATGAAATAACGATTGCACGTAGAAACACAACCTCTATGATTGGCATAAAAACATATTTAAACCATGAATACCTTACAAACTATTGGGCTGATGGTCTTATTATATCAACTCCAACAGGGTCAACTGGCTATTCTTTAAGTTGTGATGGACCAGTAATTTTACCAAATTCTAAAAGTTTAGTTATTACCCCTATTGCTCCACATAACCTAAATGCTCGTCCAATGGTTATACCAGACAATACTTCTATTCAACTAGAAGTTAGCGCAAGAGAAAAAGACTATCTAATATCTTTAGACTCTAGAATTACTACTGTAGATCAAACAACAACAATCCGTATAAAAAAAGCTCCTTTTACTATTAAAAGCATTTTACCAAAAAATCAATCCTACATAAAAACACTTAGAGCGAAACTATTATGGGGAGAAGACACAAGAAATGACTCTTTATAAAATATATCACCCACAATAAATCTTCAAAAAAAAAGTTAATCAAAAAAGACAGATTATTAACTTTTTAAAGCAAATTCAATTCCCTATATTTGCACGCTATTTTTATAATGAAAAAACAAATTTTATTCATATTATTTTCAATTGCTTCAATTGTTTCACAAGCACAAAGCCATGAAATAGGGGTCTTGTTAGGGGGCTCAAACTTCATAGGTGATATAGGTAGAACTAATTATATTTACCCAAATAAAATAGGTGGTGGTTTAATATATAAGTACAATTTAAATCCTAGAATTGCTTTAAGGGGTACCTATACATATATTCCTATATCTGCAAAAGACAGTGATGCTGAAAATGCCTTTAGACAAAGTAATGGAAGAACTTTTTCAAATAACATACACGAATTTGCTGCGGGTATTGAATTTAACTTTTATGACTACAATATAGGTGATCACCGAACAAGTTATACACCATATATCTTTGCTGAAATAGCCACTTTCAACTATAAAAGTCCAACTAGAGCAGTTTCTAATAACATTATTGAATTAAAAAACAAATTCTCTTATTCAGCACCAGTTGGTATTGGTATAAAAGGATTATTAGTTAACAATCTAGCAATAGCGTTTGAAATCGGTGCTAGATTTACTTTTGCTGATGATTTAGATTATAGTACTCCTGATATAAGTTCTCTTAATTTTGGAGGAAATGGAAATGATTGGTATGTCTTTTCTGGTGTATCAATAGTTTATACCTTTGGTAGGCCGCAATGTTATAACGGATTAACGGAATAAAAATATGGAAGAAAAACTACGAAGCATTAACTTACATAAAAAACCTAATCATATTGCCATTATAATGGATGGTAATGGTAGATGGGCTAAAGGTAAAGGGATGCAGCGTGTTTTTGGGCATAGAAATGCCTTAACTGCAATTAGAGAAACTGCCGATACAGCTTCTGATTTAGGTGTTAAATTTTTAACACTGTATGCTTTTTCTACTGAAAATTGGAATAGACCAAAATTTGAAGTAGATGCTTTAATGAGTTTGCTAGTAACTACTCTTAAAAAAGAATTACCTGAATTCATAAAAAAAGATGTTAAAATCAATTCAATAGGAAACATAAGTAGTTTACCTAAGAATGCTCAGAAGGTTTTAGCACATGTAATTGAAAGCACTAAAAACAATAAGAAAATAACTTTAACATTTGCCTTAAGCTATGGCTCAAGGGAAGAAATTGTTAATGCTATCAAAAACATATCTAAAAAAGTTGTTAATAACGAACTAGATGTTGAAAAAATTAACGAAAAAGTTATAAATAATCATTTATATACATTTAATTTGCCCGACGTTGATTTAATGATACGTACAAGTGGGGAACAAAGGATTAGTAATTATTTACTGTGGCAAATGGCATACGCAGAACTTTACTTTACTGAAGTACTTTGGCCAGATTTTAGAAAAGAGCATCTATTTGATGCAATAATAGATTACCAAAATAGGGAAAGACGATTTGGAAAAACAAGTGAACAGATTGAAAGCGATGAATAAATATTCATATTTAATAGCATTATTTATTACTACTTTTATAACAGTAAATGCTCAAAGTCAAGACATAATAGTTAAAGACAGTACCAAAACAAATGGTGTTATTCCTTACGAAAAAGGAAAAGATTATATACTAGGAGGCATAACAGTTACTGGACTTCAAAAATTTAGTGAACAAACTGTTCGTATATACACAGGCTTAGTAAATGGACAACCAGTAAAACTTCCTGGTGATAAACTTACAAGTGCTATAAAAAAGTTATATGAAAGTAAACAATTTAGTGAAGTAGATGTATACTTATCTAAATTAGACGGAAACACTGTATACCTTCAATTTGATGTAACTGAACTACCACAACTTTCTAATGTTGTTATTACAGGTGTAAGTAAATCAAAAGCAAAAGACATTAGAAAAGAGACTGAGTTAAAAAAAGGTATGATGGTAACTGATAACCTTATTGTAACTACTCGTAATTATATTAAGAAAAAGTATACCGATAAAGGGTATTTAAAAACAAAAGTATCATTAGAAACTAAAAAAGATACTTCTGATGTTAATGCCATTAGCATGAAAATTTTTATTGATAGAGGTAATCGAATAAAAATTAAAGAAATTAACTTCACTGGAAACAAAGCTATGTCCGATGGTGCGTTAAGGAGTGCTATGAAAAACACTAAACGTAAGTTTTTTGGTCGTTTTTGGAAATCATCAAAGTATATTTTAGAAGACTATAAAAAAGATCTTGAAAACATACTTGAAAAGTATAGCGAAAAAGGATATAGAGATGCTAGAATATTATCAGATAAAGTAACTTGGAATGATGACAATACTATTAACCTTGAAATAAAGTTAGAGGAAGGTCGCCAGTATCGTTTCGGAGATATTTTATTTGTAGGAAATAAAAATTATACTGACACTCAATTACAAAACTTATTACGAATTGAAAAAGGAGATGTGTATAATGGAAAAGTGTTAAAAGAACGTATTTCTGGAGATGGTACACCAAGCTCACAAGATATTCAAACACTTTATCATAATAATGGATATTTATTTTCTCAAATAAATGCTGTTGAAACTAAAGTTAAAAATGATTCAATTACTGTTGAAGTAAGAATTAGAGAAGACGAGCAAGCAACAATAAAAAAAGTAACCGTTGTTGGAAATGATAAAACTAATGATCATGTTATTTTTAGAGAATTACGTGTAAAGCCAGGAGATTTATTTAGTCGTCAAAACATTATACGTTCTATCCGTGAAATTGGACAATTAGGTTTCTTTGATACTAATGTAACACCTAACGTTACTCCTAATTATCAAGATAAAACTGCTAACATTGAATTCTCAGTTGCAGAAAAAGGTGGTAGTCAGATAGAATTACAAGGTGGTTATGGTGGTGGTTCATTTATAGGGACTTTAGGTTTATCTTTTAACAATTTCTCTATAAGAAACATTTTCAATAAAGAAGCCTATAAACCTTTACCTATGGGTGACGGACAAAGTCTATCATTACGTTTACAAGCAAGTAGAACTTTTAATACATATAGTTTTTCTTTTACAGAGCCATGGTTAGGTGGTAAAACTCCACAATCTTTATCGTTTTCTGTATATCTGTCTAATCAATACAGGTATAACTTTACTACAAACTCTGTTAATAAAGATGAAAGTTTAAGTATTATTGGTGCTTCTATTGGTTTAGGTAAACGTTTAAAATGGCCAGATGATTACTTTACATTATCTCAAAACATTAGTTACCAACGTATAGATTTGCAAAATTACGGATATAGAGTAGGTTCATCAAATGCAGTATTAAGTGAAGGTGATTTAAATAACTTAGCTTATACAGCTGCTTTAAGCCGTAATTCAACAGGACCAAGTTTAATTTTTCCAACTTATGGTTCAGAGTTTACTATTAGAGCTAAAGCTACTCTTCCATATTCTTTACTTAATGGTAAAGACTACACAAGACCTTCTGATTTAATTCAAGGATCTCCTGAAGAACAAGCTTATTTTGCTGATAAATATAAATGGTTAGAATATTATAAAATTTCTGCAAAAGGAAAATGGTATACAGAATTAGCTAAAAAATTAGTGCTAATGTCTAATTTTGAGATAGGATATTTAGGAAGTTATAATAGTGCTTTAGGATTAACACCAGTTGAAAGGTATTTCGTAGGTGGTGATGGTATTGCTCAAGGGCAATTAGACGGAAGAGAAACAATTGGTTTAAGAGGTTATGAAAATAATAGAATATCATCTGTAGATGGTGGTTCTATATATAATAAATTCCAGTTAGAAGTTCGTTATTCAATAACAGACAAACCATCTGCATCTATTTATACTTTAGGTTTTTTAGAGGCTGGAAATTCATATGACAATTTTAGCAATTTTAATCCGTTTAGGTTAAAGCGTTCAGCTGGAGTAGGTGTTCGTATTTTTATGCCTGCTTTTGGGTTATTAGGAATCGATTTTGCACATGGATTCGACCCATTACCTGGGTTAGAAGGTATAAACGCTTTAAAATCTGGTTGGCAAACACATTTTATTATTGGAAGACAGTTCTAAAACCTTACATTTGTAATGTGTCTGGTTTTTGGCACGGTTTTTTCTAAACACATTATACAAAGATGAAAAAAAACATTTTATCAGTAGTTCTTTTACTTATAGTCGCAACCTCTTTTGCACAAAAAAATCAACGCATAGCATATATTGATATGGAATATATTCTGCAGAATATTCCTGAATATATTGAAGCTCAAAATTCATTAAATGCAAAAGTTGAAAAGTGGAAAAAGAAACTAGATAAAGAGGCTCGTAATATTGAAGTTTTGAAAACTGATCTTGTTAATGAAAAAGCCATTTTAACTAAAGACTTAATTGAGGAACGTGAAGAAGATATTAAGATAAAACAAGAATCTCTTAGAAGATTAGAATCTTTATATTTTGGTCCAAATGGTGATATGTATAATTTCAGAAAGCAATTAATAAAACCAGTACAAGATCAAGTATATAATTCAGTACAAACTATTGCTTCAAGAAAGAAGTATGATTTTGTTTTTGATAAATCTTCTGATTTAGTAATGCTTTACTCTAACAAGAAACACGACATTAGTAATCTTGTAGTAAAAATGATCAATATAGATCAAAAAAAGCAAGCTAAAAAAGATAAAATAGCCGCTAAGAAAGAACTATTAAAGAATGGTGAGTTAAGTGAAAAACAACAGCAAATAGCTGCTAAAAAAGCTGCTTTAAAGCAAAAGAAGCTTTCTGAAAGAGAAGAAAGAATAAAGAAAATAGAAGAAAAAAGAAAGGCGCGTTTAAAAGCTAGAGCTGAAAAAAGAAAATTATTAAAAGAGAAAAGAGATGCATTAAAAAAAGCGCAGGAAGAAAAGAAAAAACAACAAGAAGAAAACAAATAAATCAAGAATAAAGACAATAATTAAATTAAAACAACAGAGATGAAACATTTAAAAACGTTATTATTAGTTGCAATTTTTACAGTTGGATTAGGTGGTGTAGCTAACGCACAAAAAACTGCACATATAAATACTGATAAATTATTAGCTGAAATGCCTGCAACCAAAGCAATGAAAGCAGAGCTTGAAAAGTTAAATAAAACGTACCGTGATGATATAGAAACAATGTACAAAAAACTTGAGGCTAAATATAAAAAATACGATGCAGAAGGAAAAAGTCAAACTTTAGAAGTAAATCAAAAGAGAGCGGCTGAAATCCAACAAGAAAGAGCTAAAATTTCTCAAGCTGAACAAGCTGCTGGGAAAGAAATGCAAAAAAAATATCAAGAAAAAACTATTCCTATTTTAAAGAAAGCTGAAGATGCTATTAAAGCTGTAGCTGCTGAAAAAGGAATTATTTATGTATTTGATGCTGCACCAGGTAAAGGATTAATCGTTTACGATAAAGGTGAAGATATTTACAATGCTGTTAAAGCAAAATTAGGTTTCTAATATTAGTACTTAATTTAACAAAAGATAATTTTTTAAAACCTGCTTTAATAAAGCAGGTTTTTTATTTTTGTAGTATCATGAAAGTAAAATCTCAAAATCCAATTGGTATTTTTGATTCAGGTGTAGGAGGAACATCAATATGGAAAGAAATTCAACTTCTAATGCCTTATGAGAATACCATATATTTATCTGACAGTATAAATGCACCTTACGGCTATAAATCAGAAAAAAAAATAATTGAATTATCAATAAAGAACACTGAATATTTACTAGAACAGAACAGTAAAATTATAGTGGTAGCATGCAACACAGCTACAACAAACGCTATAAAAATATTAAGACAAAAGTATGATGTTCCTTTTATAGGTATAGAACCAGCAATAAAACCAGCATCACTTCAAACAAATACTAATACTATTGGTATTTTAGCTACTAAGGGCACGTTAAATAGCGAATTATTTGAAAAAGCATCATCTAATCTAGAAGATAATATCACGGTTATAGAGCAAGTTGGTGAAGGTTTAGTAAATTTAATTGAAAAAGGAGAAATTGATTCTCCTGAAATGGCAAAATTACTCACTCAATACTTAACACCTATGATCCAAGAAAATGCTGATTGCATTGTTTTAGGTTGTACTCATTACCCCTACTTAAAAGATCATATTAAAAAAATTGTTGGTACAAAAATAAAAATAATTGACTCAGGACTAGCTGTTGCTAAACAAACAAAAAATGTATTAAGTCAACATAATTTATTAATGCAAAACAGTACTATTTCTCCTAGTTATTATTTTTATACTAATAAAGAAAAATCTACTCTTAGTTACTTTTTAAAAGAATACCCTAATAGCATTATTAAAGAATTAATTTTTTAAAAACTACCATTAATATTTGGGCAAGCTGAAGCTCTTCTTTTTCTACACAAAATATCAATACCTAATGATATTTGATGAAAATTACCATTAGAAAAAGTAATATCACCTGTTTGTTTTGTGTATGTATAAGCTATCATATATTTTTTGTAGTTCACTCCAACTATAGGTGTCACATAGTGAGCGTCACCAAATACAGTTCCATCAAAACTTCTTCTGTAAGAGATTGCAGCCCATAATTGAGTATTAGAAAATCTTTTATATGCTTTTAAGTTAATATCAGCTATTTTTTCACCTGTTTGATCTTTATATTGAAACATAAAAGAAGGTTCAAATTGTATTTTATTTTCATCTCCAAAGAAATATCCAGCACCTAGAATATAATTTCTAAGATTAAATGATTCAAAGTTAGAATTCAATTTATTTTTAGCAGATAATAAAATATTTTTTACAGTAAAATATGATGAAAACCCTTTATAATGATAGGCCATACCAAAATCTGCATTAAAGTAAAAACTACTTTCTACTACTTGACTTACAGCCGGGTCATTAAAAAAGCCTGTTTGATCTACTTCATTTTGAACTGCAGAAAATGACAAACCAAATGATACTTGATTAAACAAATTCTCATTTCCTAGGTCTAAATGATATGCATAAGTACCTTGAACAGCCTTTTGAGAATGATATCCATTTTTATCGTTAAATAATACAAATCCATAACCCGCTTTTGAATTATCTCCGGCTCTACTATGGAAGCTTAATGTTTGTAACTCTGGAGAGTCTTTAACACCAACCCATTGTTGACGTGCAGTTAATCTTACTTTTCCACATTCACCAATTCCAGCAGAGGCTGGGTGAATCAGAAAAACATTATCTGATAAATAATCTGAATAAATCGGTAAAGTTTCTTGCGCTTTAGTGTGCAAACTCACAAAAAAGATAATCGATAATAAGGATTGTATATATTTTTTCATTAAAATGTAGATAGGACCCCAAATATAAACAACAGAGTCATAAAAATTTGTTAATTTTTTTTAAAAACAAGATTTATTTTCACAAAATACTAGATATGTTTCTAATTAAAGAACTTCAATCTTCAAAAGCCCCCAACATAATAAACAGTTAAAATATATATTTCCCTACTTTCTTATAAATATTTAGTAATTAGCTCTATAATCAGATGGAGTAAATCCTTTAATCTCTTTAAACTTCCTATTAAAATTAGATATATTTTTAAATCCGGATTTTTCAGATATTTCAGTTATTAAGTATTCTTTATTTTGTAGAAGTTTACAAGCTTTTTCTACTCTAATTTCATTAAGAAATGTAAAATATGTTTTATTTGTTCTTTGCTTAAAATATCTACAAAAAGCGTTAGGAGTCATATTTGCTACTTCTGAAACTTCATCTAAATCTATTTTTTTATTATAATTATTTAAAGTGTAGTCCATTACCTTCCCCATCCGTTTCCCTTCATTATCCGTATACTTTTTTGTGTATAAAAAAGTCGATAGTCTTTCTATATCTGATTTTAAAATAAGTTTAATAATTTTAAGGAAAATTATAAATCTATCAAAATCATCACTAATTGATAACTCTTTGAAACAAGTAATTAATTTTTCTTTATTATTAACTATTTTAAAACTAGTTTTTGCATTGTTAAAAAATAGTTCTAACTCTTTAAAATCATCTAATTCAAAAAAAGCATCACCAAACGATTCTTTTGTAAAAAAAAGAGACATCATAAATGATTTTTTCACATTAGTCGTATCACTTTTAAAAACATGGGGTTGGTTCCCTCCTATTACCAAGATGGTATCGTCGCAATAATCATTTACAGCATCTCCAACTATAAGAGCACCTTCACCTTTAACTACATAACAAATTTGAATTTCTTCATGTTGATGTAATTTATCGTAAAAAGAAGCTCCTTTATCTTCTTGATAAATAAGTCCAATATTCTTTGCTTTTGGAATTTTAAAAGGTAATACTTTCATGAGGGTTATTTTTATCAAATCTATTAAATATACACATTAAAATCACACAAAAAAGAATAACAAGGTAATATAGTATCAATACATGATAATAGAATCACGTTTCATTTTTTTTTTTCAATATAGATTTGTAAAAAAAACAATTATAATGAGCATTCAATGGAAAGGCGTTATGCCAGCAGTAACAACAAAATTCACAAATGACGATACACTAGATTTAGAAATGTTTGAAGTAAACATAAAAGCTCAATTAGAAGCTGGTGTAGACGGAATTATTCTTGGTGGAACTTTAGGGGAAGCTTCAACTTTATCTGATGAAGAAAAACGTTTATTAGTTAAAGAAGCAGTTCGCATAGTAAATGGTGAAGTACCAGTTGTTATGAACATAGCTGAACAAACTACAAAAGGAGCTATAGAAGCTGCAAGAAAGGCAAAGGAAGACGGTGCTTCTGCATTAATGATGTTACCTCCTATGCGTTATAAAGCTGACGCAAGAGAAACAATTGAATTCTTTAAACAAACCGCTAAATCTACAGATTTACCAATCATGGTATATAACAACCCTGTTGATTATGGTATTGAAGTAACATTAGATATGTTTGAAGAATTATTATCTTCTTGCTCAAACATTCAAGCTGTTAAAGAGTCAACAAGAGATATATCAAATGTAACAAGAATTAAAAATCGTTTCGGAGATAGATTAGCTATTTTAAGTGGTGTAGATACATTAGCATTAGAAAGTTTAGTTTTAGGAGCTGACGGATGGGTTGCTGGCTTAGTATGTGCTTTTCCTGCTGAAACTGTAGCCATATATCAATTAATAAAAGCTGGTCGTTATAACGAAGCTGTAGCTATTTATCGTTGGTTTTTACCTTTATTAGAATTAGATATTAATGCTAAATTAGTACAAAACATTAAATTAGCTGAAGTTGCAACAGGTATTGGAACTGAAAATGTAAGAGCTCCAAGACTACCTTTAATAGGTGAAGAACGCAAACAAGTGCTAGAAATAATAGAAAACGGAGTAAAAAACCGTCCTGCATTACCAGATTATAAAAGCTTAGAATTAGCAATTTAAACAACTAAACAGTTGGGGTAACGGTAACAAATTACCTCAACTTTAATTATCCTATTTCACAAAAAGCTTCATTAACAAAATAAACTAATTATGATTTCAACCATCACAAAAAGAGTTACAGGAAAAAACCAAATAGGGAATAAACTTTCTGCAAAAGGAAACATAACTCATAAAACATTCAATCCAAAACTTAATATCGAAAACGATTCTGATTTTTATGAAGCTACTATAGAAGAAGTAAATGAAGCTGTGGAATTAGCTAATGAAGCTTTTGAAGAGTATAAAACTTTTTCAGGCGCTAAGAAGGCTACTTTTTTAAACGCAATCGCTGATGAAATCTTGGCATTAGGAGATGATTTAATTCAAACATATTGTTCAGAATCAGGTTTACCTGAAGGACGTGCAATTGGTGAAAGAGGTAGAACAATTTTTCAACTACAATCTTTTGCTAAATTAGTAGAAGAAGGTTCGTGGATTGATGCTACAATTGATACTGCCATACCAGATAGAAAACCATTACCTAAAGCAGATATTAGAAAAATAAATATTCCTATTGGTCCAGTAGTTGTATTTGCTGCAAGTAATTTCCCTTTAGCTTTTTCTACAGCAGGAGGAGATACTGCTAGTGCTTTAGCAGCTGGATGTCCAGTAATTGTAAAATCACATTCTATGCATTCAGGAACAGGTGAGCTAGTTGCTAGTGCTATAATTAAAGCAGCAGAAAAAACTGGAATGCCAAATGGTGTGTTTTCAAACATTACTGGAAGCGGAAGGGTTGTTGGTGTTGCTTTAGTTGAACACCCAAATGTAAAAGCTGTTGGTTTTACAGGAAGTATAGCAGGAGGTAGAAGTTTATTCAATAAAGCAGCAAATAGAGAAACACCAATCCCTGTATTTGCTGAAATGGGAAGTATCAACCCAGTTATTACTTTACCTGAAGCTTTAAAAACAAGAGGGGAAGAATTAGCTAAAACTTATGCTTCTTCTATTACATTAGGTACAGGTCAGTTTTGTACAAACCCTGGTTTAATTCTAGGAATAGAAAGTGACGATTTTTCTAAATTCATTACTAATTTATCTAATGAAATAGTAAAAATAGACCCTACCTGTATGTTACACCCTAATATTAAAGAATCATACGATACAAATAAAAAAAATATAATTAGTCAAGACAAAACGCATACTGTTGCCAACTATGCAAATGATACAGAAGCTAATTTTGCAAAACAAGCATTAGCTGTTGTTAATGGTAGTGACTTTATAAAAAATCCGAATCTTCATCAAGAAGTTTTTGGTCCATTTTCCTTAATAGTAAAATGTAAAGACAAAAAAGAACTAGAAAAAGTTGTATCAAATTTGGAAGGACAACTTACTGGAACAATTTTAGGAAATAATTCTGAAATAAATGAGTATAATTATTTACTTTCGCTCTTAAGTAATAAAGTAGGGCGTATTATTTTTAATGGAGTTCCTACTGGTGTTGAAGTTTGTTCTTCAATGGTGCATGGAGGCCCTTATCCTTCATCAACAGACCCTAGGTTTACATCTGTTGGAACAAGTTCTATTAAAAGATGGGTAAGACCATTTAGCTATCAAAATTGGCCAAATGAATTATTACCTGAAGAACTAAAGAATGAAAATTCATTAGGTATATCAAGGTTAGTAAATAACAAAATTACTAACGAAAAAATTTAATATACTGACCTATACTCCTCACTAAAGGAAAAGCTTAGAAGGGTGTTTTTCCTTAAGGGGAGTTAGGTTGGGGTTAAAAAAGATATATTTGATGAGAAAAACTTTTTTTTGTGTAGATGCACATACATGTGGTAACCCAGTAAGAGTTGTTGCTGGAGGCGGACCTAATTTAAAAGGCTCAAATATGAGCGAAAAACGCCAACATTTCCTTAAAGAATACGATTGGATTAGGAAAGGTTTAATGTTTGAACCTAGAGGTCATGATATGATGAGTGGTTCAATACTTTTTCCTCCTCATAATCCTGAAAATGATTTTGCTATTTTATTTATTGAAACTTCGGGCTGTTTACCAATGTGTGGACATGGTACTATCGGCACAATAACTATAGCTATTGAAGAAGGATTAATTACGCCAAAAATTCCTGGAAAAATAAAAATGGAAGCTCCTGCTGGTTTAGTTGAAATAGAATACCAACAAACTGGTAAAAAAGTAGATTGGGTTCGATTAACAAATGTAAAAAGTTATTTAGCTGCCGAAGGATTAACCATTGAATGTCCTGAATTAGGAGAAATTACTTTTGATGTATCTTATGGTGGAAATTATTATGCCATAGTAGATCCTCAAAAAAACTTTAGCGGAATTCATGATTTTACAGCATCTAAAATAATTCAATACTCACAAATTGTTCGTAAAAGGATTAATGAAAAATACCCTGATATGTTTATTCATCCTGAAAACAACACCATTAGAGATGTAACTCATATGTTATGGACTGGTAATACTATTGATCCAACATCATCAGGAAGAAATGCAGTTTTTTATGGTGATAAAGCAATTGACAGAAGCCCTTGTGGAACAGGAACATCAGCAAGAATAGCACAACTTCATGCCAAAGGAAAACTAAAAAAAGGTGAACAGTTTATCCATGAAAGTTTTATTGGAAGTAAGTTTATTGGTTGTGTAGAAAAAGAAACATCTTTAAATGGGGAAAAAGCCATTATACCAAGTATTCAAGGTTGGGCAAAAGTTTATGGTTATAATAATATAGTAATTGATGATGAAGATGATCCATATGCACATGGATTCCAAGTTATATAATTTATGAATAAAAACATACTAGTTGTAGGTGGTGGTATAATAGGTTTATGCTCTGCTTACTATTTACAAAAAGAAGGTCATAATGTTACTGTTATTGACAAATCAGATTTATCAAGTGGTGCTTCTCACGTAAATGCAGGACTCATTACTCCAAGTCATATAATTTCTTTGGCTGCTCCAGGAATGATTAATAAAGGAATTAAATGGATGTTTAGTTCAACTAGTCCCTTATCTATAAAACCTAGATTAGATTTTGATTTTATACGTTGGTCTTGGTTGTTTAAAAAAGCATCAACCCATAATAAAGTTGAAAAATCAATTCCTGTAATAAAAGATATTAATCTTTTTAGTAAAGAACTATATAAAGACATTAAAGCTTCATCTGATTTCAATTTTGATTACCAAGATAAAGGATTGATGATGTATTATCAAACTGAAAAAACTGGTGAAGAAGAATGGAAAGTTGGTAAAAGGGCTATCAAAGAAGGGTTAAAAGTAGAGAATTTAACTCGTAAAGAAGTACAAAACCTTGAACCTAATGTTGATTTAAACATAAAAGGAGCTGTTTATTATCATTCAGATGCTCACATGACACCTTCTGAATTTATTAAACAAATGAAAAACTATTTAATAAATTCGGGAGTTACTATACATTCTAGTGAAGAACTAATTGATATAACAACTTCTAATAACAAGGTTACTTCAGTAAAAACTAACACTAGAGAAATTATAGCTGATGAGATGGTTTTAGCAACTGGTTCTTGGACTCCTATAATTGCAAAAAAACTCGGTTTAAAAATACCTGTTCAAGCTGGAAAAGGTTATCGAATTAATGTTGAAAAAGATACAGGAATCACTATCCCTTCAATTTTAATGGAAGCAAAAGTAGCAGTAACTCCTATGAAAGGGTTTACTCGTTTTGCAGGAACTATGGAAATAGCAGGAATAAACGAAAAAATCAATCCTAAAAGAGTCTCTATGATAGCTAGAGCTTCGGAAAACTATTATAAAGGTTTAAAAATTGATTCTTCAGATATTAAAAATGCTCGTTCAGGTTTACGTCCATGCTCTCCAGATGGATTACCTTACATCGGTAAATTATCAAACTTTAAAAATGTAACAGTTGCCACAGGACATGCTATGATGGGTTGGAGTTTAGGTCCTGCTACAGGTAAAATAGTTTCTGAATTAATTTCTGAACAAAAAACGAGTTTGAATCTAGCCCCCTTTAATGTTGAACGTTATAATTA
>JBELFC010000077.1:0-15327 GCA_042093175.1 Tenacibaculum sp.
TAAGATCAAGCTTTTTCCACTCTTAATTCAAATTCAATTCAATGAGATGGTTTGATTTAGTCTTAACTACTTTTAACGATTTGGAAAAGTCAATCAAAAATTGAATTGTTTCTTTTTTAGGTTTCATTTTAGAGTCCGAAGACTTATTTGAGTAAATTTGCGTCATGTATTATTATACTTTTATCGTTTGTTTTCAAATACTTAACGCCTTCTTTTTTACTTTATTGTTTAATTTATTAAAATAATATTATTTTTTTCTACTATCTTTCTTAGGTTAATTAATGCGTACCTCATTCTACCTAGTGCTGTATTAATACTTACTCCTGTATTTTCTGATATTTCATTAAAACTCATATCATTGTAAATACGCATTACCAATACTTCTTTTTGCTCTTCTGGTAACTCTTCTATCAATATTTTTACATCGTCTAAAATCTGTTCTTTTATTATTTTATTTTCAATATTTAAAGAACCATCACTAATAATAGAAAAAATATCAAACTCATCAGAATTATTAAATTTTGGCATCCTATTGCTTTTTCTAAAAAAATCAATAACTAAGTTATGCGCTATACGCATTACCCATGGCAAAAACTTACCTTCTTCATTATAATTACCTTTTTTTAAAGTTTTTATAACTTTAATAAAAGTATCCTGAAAAATATCTTCTGTCGAGTCTCTGTTTTGAATTTTACTATATATAAAACTATATAATCTTTGCTGGTGACGTTTAATCAATATTTCAATAGCATGCTCATTTCCATTAATATATTCTTTAACTAAAGTGCTATCTACAACTACATATTTGTCCATACAATTACTTTTATAAAAGAAATATGAATATTTCTTTTGGGTTAAGGGGTGTTAACTATTTTTAAAAGTAATTCTGCTGTATAGGCTTTAAATATTGATTAATAATGAGTTACAAATATTAAATTTTTTATGTAGAAATACAAATATTATTTGATATTTTATTTAATTTCTTGTAATTATTTGAATAATATACTCATATTTATCTCTTTATTTTTCTTTTTCTTAATCATTGTATTTAACTAAAATGTTACTTAAATTTATAGTTCACTTTGTAACATATTATAAAAAACAAAACAGTATGATTAACTCAAGCATTAATGAAATTGATAATCTCATTTACCCACCTGGTACTTGTTTACCAGATATAAGTATCAAAACTCCAATTCCTTCTGGTGAAATAAATTTTGATAATAAATTTAATCAACCATTACCTTCATTAGTTGAAGCTGAGTTTAATGGAAGTGCAATAACTGTTAAGGCTCTTATTTTTGTAGAATCACAAATTCCTCTTGAAGCTGTAAAAATTAAACAACTTTTTTCTATTAGTAACTTTGGTAATTGTAAATTACAATTCTTCATTTACTGTTCTGAAGAAGTAATAAAAAAATTAAACGATGATAAAGAAAGTAATAAGGGTAGATATAAAGCTTATAAAATAGACTTTAGTACTAAAGACACTAAGAACTTCCCAAAAGGAATTTCTTTAAAAAATATTAAAGTAGTGCAAACTTTTGTTTGGAATATTGACCCTGAAACATCTAGAGGAACAGAAACAGTAGTAAAAACTAGTAACACCTAATACTTTTTAATATCCCCCAAAAATGTATCTAAAAAAAACGTTAGTACTACTTTCGTTTCTTTGTTTCTATACGATAGTTTCACAAGAATCATCAATAAAAAATCATTCTTATTTTCTTAAAAAAATTGATTGCTTAAATTCAACATCTCCTTTATTAAAAGGCACTAGTGTTTTTTTTAAACACAAACAATGGGATTCCGTTATTGTAAGCTCTTCAAAAGCATTTATTAATTCTACTTCCTTGCAAAACTCTAATTACTTTAGATACATGAGAGGACATAGTTTTATGAAAAAAAACCTTTTTAAAGAAGCTCAAAAAGAACTTAAAAAAGTGACACCCGAGTTCTTTTTTTATGATAAGGTACTGTATGCCTTAAGTGGTATTTATCTAGAACAAAAAAACTTTCAAAAAGCACTTTCTTATTTGAAAAAGGTTGAAAGTAAAGAGTTTTCTATAATTAATGAATTATATCGTCCCTCCATTATAAATGATATTGGAGTTTGCTATATACACCTCAAAGAGTATAAAAATGCCGAAATATATTTATCTCGTTTCTTAAATAGTATTCGTAAAAAAAGCAACCCTATAGAGGTTATTGAGGCCTATACGAACATTGCTAATTTATATTATTCTCAATATAAAGATGATTTGGCAATTCCTTATTTTGAGAAAGCCTATTTGCTTTCAAAAAAAACAACTAATTATGAAATAAAACGAAAAACTGCAAAAAATATGGCAGTTGTTGAAGAGAACCGAAAAAATATAGTTAAAGCTTTAGTTTACAGAAAAGAATATGATAAATGGAAAGATTCATTAAACAACCAAGATGAAATTTGGAATACAGCTCAATTTGAAAAAAAATTAGCTGTAAATCAAAAACAAGAAGAAATCAATTTTTTAGCTTCAGAAAATAAAATTAAAGCTCTTCAAAGAAACGGTTTTATACTTACGTCTATTTTATTATCATTTATTTTATTCGGAGGAATATACCTTTATTTTCAACAAAAAAAATCTCATAAAATAATCGCTTCTCAAAAAGAAGAACTAAACGCTTTAAATAATACTAAGGACAAACTTTTTTCTATTGTTAGTCACGATTTACGATCATCAGTTAATTTATTACAAAAAAGTAACTCAAAACTTTTACATGAAATACAGAATCGAAATTACAATGCTTTAGATACTATAGTTACTAAAAATGCAGCTATCGCTAATAGCTCTTATAATTTATTAGAAAATTTGTTAAATTGGGCTACTATACAAACAAAACAATTGTATTTCAATATAGAGTCAATCGATTTATTTTCTATAACACAACAAGTTGCTTTCAATTACCAACCTTTATTTGATAATAAAAACATTACATTTAATAATAAAACACCTCCTGGGTCTTTTATTTTAGCCGATTTAGATTCTCTAAAAATTATCATTCGAAATTTATTAGACAATGCTATTAAATTTAGTGAATTAAATACCAAAATTTCTATTTACTCGTATTCAGAAAATCAAAATTTCGAAAATTTAGTAATTGAAGATACAGGTGTGGGTATTAGTAAAGAAATTATAACTGAATTATTAAAAGACACTTCGTTACTCAGTAAAAAGAAAAATAAAGAAGAAATTGGCACTGGTTTAGGGTTGCAATTATGTAAAACACTGATATCAAAAAACAATGGAACTTTTAAAATAGAAAGCACTTTAAATAAAGGCACAAAAATGATTCTCTCTTTCCCAAAATCTGTTTAAACATGGAAAATATAAATATTTTAATTATTGAAGATGATGTAGAGGTAGCTTTAGAACTTAAAGCTACTTTAGAAAAAAACGGATATACTATTTCTGGAATTGCCGAAAATTACCAAAAAGCACTTACGTTATTTTATAAATTCCCTATAGATTTGGTAATAATTGATATATTTTTAGGCGAGAACCCTGAAGGAATAACCTTTGCAGAAACAATATCTACCGTACCTAACTCATTAAAGCCTTTTATTTTTTTAACAGGATCAAAAGATCGACAAATTTTTGAACGTGCTAAACTAACTAAACCTTATCGTTTTTTATTAAAACCTTTTAATGAGCTAGAAGTTTTATATGCCATTGAGATGGCTATTGAAAAGTTTTACGAACAAACAAATGTATTTGCAAGCACAAACCAAGATACAGTAGTTACTAAAGACTATTTATTTATAAAAAAAAGAAGTGCTTTAAAAAAGGTGCTTTTATCCTCTATAATATATATTGAAGTAGACAATAGATACTGCTCTATTATTACAGAACTTGAAAAATTTGTGATTCAAATTTCGTTAGCTAAAATACTAAAGTATATAAACACAACAGTGTTTCAACAAATACATCGTAAATATGTAGTAAACATAAACTCCATAGAACAAATAGTTACTGCTGACAACTTACTCCTTCTTAAAAATAATCATAAGATTACGTTTAGTGCTAAGTATAAAGACTTAATTAACAACTTTTCTATTTTGAAATAGTTTTCTTACACTATTTCTTTTTTAAGTATAAGAGGCATTTTTACATGCCTCTTTTTTGATGGTTCACAACACTGAAAAATCTATTCGCAACATCTCTTCAAAATCACTCCTACTTAAAATCTAATTTTATATAAGAAATTAAAACTAGCGCTATTTCAAATTTTCTATTTAACCAAACGTAGAGCTCAGAAACTACTATAAAAAACGAGGCGGAATCTGAAAAGCCTTATGAGTAGGAATAACCAATTAAATAATTGATCATGTCAAATTTTTTAAAAACAACTTTTAAATTTATTACAGAAAAAGAAAATACAACTTTTAATATAGAACATGTAAAAACTTATGGTGTTAATGGATGGGTTGAAATGAATAGTAATGAAAAAGTCCAAGGATTTCAAAATCAAGGCATAGAGTGTTTAAATATTATTAGTAAGACTATTAGTACAGATTCAACTGGAGTTTCAAGTACTAATGGAGTATTAAACTTACAAATAGATCCAAAAATTGTTAATGAAGTACCTTATACTTCAGATGGTGCTAGTTTACTTATATGCATAAACGGTAATAATTTTGAGATAGATATTCACAAAAATGGAGGAATGAAATCCGTTAGCTCCTCTAGTGATAAAAGTGTATCATTTGAATCACATTTCGGTAATGTTGGAGGCACTAGCTTCATTATTTGTTCTTAAAATAATTAAAGTAACTCTACCTTAAATAAAGTAAAGTGGCTTAAAACTATTAATTCTCATTTATAAAAATTAATATCATGTGTACTAGAGTATTCAACAATTACAATAAAAAATATTTAACAACAGCCAGAAATATGGATTGGGCAACACAAATGCCTACCAGTATATTTGGTTTTAAGGTAAATAAAGATAAACCCGCTATAAAAATGGGTACTGACCTTCAATCTAAAAACTCATTAATTTGGACAGCTAAATACAATAGTGTTGTTACTATGGTTGGCACAAAAGCTCCATTTGGTGCTTCTGATGGCATAAACTCTACAGGACTAGTAGCTAATATTTTATATGACAGTAATGCTTCATACCAAAGAAAAGATGGTAGTTCTTGTAAAAATTTAGACGTATTACGATGGGTACAGTTTGTATTAGACACTTGTTGTTCTGTTCAAGAAGTAAAAAATACTTTTAGTAAAAATGCTTCTACACAAATACAATTAATTGGAGGTATTGTTCCTGGCTCAACAAAAGAAGCTTCACTACATTTATCTGTATCGGACAAATTTGGAGACTCTGCTATTGTAGAAGTTGATAATGGAGAATTTATTATCTACGACAATAAGAACTATAGAATAATGACCAACGAACCTTCTTATGCAAAACAAATTGAAATAAATCAATTTTGGGAGTGGCAATGGAGTAATGAAAACAATTTCCCAAGTAACACACTACCTGGAGGCCCTTTTCCTTCAGATAGATTTGCTAGAGCATCTTATTATTTAAATCATTTATATGAACCTATTAGCATCTCTGATTCTTTAACTCAATCTAAATCTGTAGTCATGAATGCTTCAGTTCCTGTAAACTTTAAATCAGAACTTAAAGAGTACCCAAATATTGCACAAACGCTTTGGACCACTGTTGCAAGTCATAATGACTTAACGTATTATTTCTGTAATGCTCGTACAATTGGAAATATTTGGATGGATCTTAATCAAATGGAATTATTTCCTTCTTCTGCTTCACAACTTATCGTAGTTAAAGATAATGAAGATTTAACTTTTGAAAATAAATCGTTATACGGCTTTCAAAATGAAAACTTTGAAGAAACATCCGATCCTTTTTCTATCAATTTATAAAAAAATTGCTTTTTTATCTTAAGAAATTACAAATAGCGCTAAACGTATTTTCTGAATTTATTAAAACAACTTTAATAATTAAATCAATAACTAAAACAATTAAAATTTCACATCATGAAAACTTTAGAAAAAACAAAAATTAAAACTATAGAAGTATTAAAAACAAACAATCAAGAAGCAAATTTAACAGCGTCATACAATCCTTATGCTCAAATAGACGACTCTGTATTTAAATTTAAACTTAATGGACTAAATGCTACAGATTGGGAATTAACTTATAGTGAAGTTGCTATTATTTTTGCAAGAAGAGAAGTTACTGTTCAAGAGAAATCAAAATATTCTAACCTAGGATTATTTTCAATTGGAAAATATAAAAATTGGTTATACAATCATAATTTATGGGAGCAACCTGAAGACTTAGAAAATGCTATTTATAAATTATTAGAATTTAGCTTAACTGGTAAAGAATAATAAACTCGTAATAACTGTTACATAATTTAGTAGTTACCTGTTCTATATTAATACTTTATAGAACAGGTTTATATATCATCACTAAATTCTTCTCTAAACATCTCTCATACTGTTCATCCTATCATTTAAACACAAAAACATATCACTTAAAGAAGCTTATTATATTCATAATATAATACTAACTACTTTTAAACAAAACATCATAAGATAACAACTATTATTTACGATCATGTCTTATCTAAAAAGTAGAGAAAAATTAAATTAATTTATAAAACTAAAACTATGTCAAAACTAATTAGTTATTACAATAATGGATCAATTCCTTTAGAGCATGCAGTGAACCTTCCTTACACTGATATTATTTTGTCTTTTTTGTATACTTCTGAGAACAACCCATTATCATTGGAATTAGCAGGTGGTATTGCCGCTTCAACTTCTCCTCCAGAATTAACACAAACAACAAAAAATGCAATTGCTGAACTTAAAGCAAATGGACAAAGAGTTCTTATTTCCTTTGGAGGTGGAGAAATGTCTTCTACTGCTTATAGTAAAATAGCTGGGCATGAACCCCAATTAGCTACATCAATTGCTGATTTTATAAAAAATAATAATCTTGATGGAATTGATATAGATTTTGAAGACACAGCTTCTTTTACTGGGAATGCTAATTATAATGGTGTTGACTTTTTAATTAACTTAACTCAGGCATTACGATCAGAATTACCAAGTCCTGAATACTTAATTACGCATGCACCACAACCTCCTTATTTAGAAACTGGAAGTGGTATGGACGGTTACGTAAAAATAATGCAACAAGTAGGAAACTCTATTGATTGGTTAAATGTTCAATTTTACAATAATCCTCCATGGAGTTCTAACCCAAACCAAATTGTAACATCATATTGGCAATTTTCAAAACTTCAAGGCCTAAGTCCCGAAAAAATCATGATTGGTTTACCTGTAACACCTAGAGATGCAGGATCTGGATACATGCCTATAGATGAAATTATTTCAGAAGTTATAGAACCAATTCAACAAAATGGAATTCTAGGTGGAATGATGAATTGGCAATTCTCAAGTGATAAAGATGGAGTATGGGCAGAAAAAATAGGTCAAGCTCTTAAAATTAAAACACCCATCTCTTAATTTTAAACTTTTTTAAATTACTCGACACCAATCTTAACCTGTTCTATAACTATAAAATATAGAACAGTTTTTTTTATTACACATATTCCATTATAAAATACTAATTAACTTATGGTTAGTTCTCTTTAAGGAAAAACCCCTATGTAAAATAACCAATTCCCTTGTACAACTTTCAGGGGAAGCAAGTATTGTAAACCCGTGTATTACACTTTAACTTTGATTACATAGATTGTAAAGCTACTCTCTTAGAAAATGATCAATAGCGCTATAAATCATTTTCAAAACTAACCTAAAAGTAGAGTTCAGAAACTACTATAAAAAACGAGGTACTATCCCAAAACCTTACAATGGGAACAAATTATTAAACTTAAACATCATGAGTACAGAAATCCAAGAATTACCTAAAGTTGAAAGTATCAATAATCAATCTTTACTTGCTGAACAATATGTAAAAGTTGATCAAATATGGAAAACGGCTATTTCAAATATTCAATTGACTGGGGTTAAAAGCTTACAATGTCATGTTGAACGACCAGACTCTGGATCTTCTACTGGAGGTTATTTAATGTTATATTTAAACGAAATCACTCCTAATGTAGAACCAATTATAAGACAATTTCATAGTGGTAAAGGAGACTTTAATGCTGAAATTGCTAGCGATGCTATAGATTTCACAAAAAACAATTATGTTTTAGCTTATGCTCCTCATTATAGTGATAATGTAAAAATTGTTGTAACATCTGCTAAAATTTTCTTTGGATCACCTATCGATTTAAGATTGTCAGCTTGTACTCACATTTCTCACGAAATAAAATCTGTAACTTCTTTTTATAAATTTGACTCAAACCCTCTTGGTTTTGGATATTATAATTCATGGATGATTATTCGTGAAGGATCAACTTTTGGAGAAGGAAGACAAGTTGGTATTGCTCAACTTGACCGTAACGATCCAGCTCAAGGAATCAAAGTTGTATCTACTATTGAGTTTTTGAAACGTGGACAAACATATAATGTTTCTACAACTATCTACTCAACAGTTAGACCAGTTGCTGGTTATACTTTTACCATAACTAAGTAGTTTTATATTCAATATTAAAACTTTACACTTCCTTTACATTTCTTGGTAAAGGAAGTTTTTTATGTTTAAAAAAGATAAACTCTTTTAGCTATTACTTCTTTTCTTATTCAAGAAAGCCGTATTTTTATCGCTTATTTTTTTAGCATAAAATGAAAAAAGATCTTTCTACTATAAATCCAAAGGAAAACATCATTATAAAAGGAGCAAAACTCCATAATTTAAAAGATATAGATGTAGTAATTCCGCGTAATAAATTGGTGGTAATTACTGGACTTTCTGGATCTGGTAAATCATCTTTAGCTTTTGATACTTTATATGCTGAAGGCCAAAGACGATATGTAGAAAGTTTATCATCCTATGCTCGCCAGTTTTTAGGAAAACTACATAAACCTAAAGTAGATTTTATTAAAGGAATTTCTCCTGCTATTGCTATTGAGCAAAAAGTAAACTCTACCAATCCTAGATCAACGGTAGGAACCTCAACAGAAATTTACGATTATATTAAATTACTATATGCTCGTATTGGTAAAACATTTTCTCCTGTTTCTGGTAAAGAAGTAAAAAAACATACTGTTACTGATGTTTTAAATTTTATAAAAAAGTTTGAAGAACGTAGTAAATTACTTTTACTAGCTCCTATAACCATAAGTAAAGACCGTAAAATAGAAACAGTTTTACAAGTACTAACGCAACAAGGATATGCACGTTTAAAATATAATAACGAAGTGTATCGAATTGATGATTTTCCGATTAAAACCTTTAAAGGAAATGAATTTTTCTTAGTTATTGATAGGGTTGTTGTAAAACATGAAGAAGATTTTTACAATCGGTTAGCTGATGCAATTCAAACTGCTTTTTTTGAAGGAAAAGGAATCTGTTTTGTTGACGACATGTCTACCAATAAAACTTCAACTTTTAGTAATAAATTTGAACTAGATGGAATCACCTTTTTAGAGCCTAACACTCATTTTTTCAGCTTTAATAATCCGTATGGAGCATGTCCTACCTGTGAAGGTTATGGAAACGTTATAGGAATTGATGAAGAACTAGTTATTCCTAACACTGGTTTATCTATATACGAAGATGCCATTTTCGCTTTTAAAACAGATAGTTATAAAAAATATAAAGAGGCTTTAATATTAAATGCAGTAGATTTTAATATCCCTATTCATAAACCTTGGTTTGAACTTACTGATGAACAAAAGGAGTTAGTGTGGAATGGAACTTCAAAATTTAACGGTATACACCACTTATTCAAAACCTTAGAAGAAAAGAGTTATAAAATTCAAAATAGAGTTATGTTATCTCGTTACAGAGGTAAAACAACTTGTACCGAATGTAACGGAAAACGATTACGTAAAGAAACAAACTATGTAAAAGTATATAATAAGACCATTTCAGAATTAGTTTCTTTACCATTAGATGAACTTGCAAGTTTTTTTAGCACTATAAAGCTTAATAAATACGAAGAAAAAATTGGGAAGCGTTTACTTACTGAAATCAATAACAGACTTCAATTTTTACAAGATGTTGGATTAAACTACCTAACTTTAAACAGAACATCAAATACTCTTTCAGGAGGAGAAAGCCAACGAATTAACCTGGCTACCTCTTTAGGAAGTAGTTTAGTTGGTTCCATGTATATTTTAGATGAACCTAGTATTGGATTGCATCCCAAAGACACCGAACGACTTATTAAAGTACTAAAAAATCTACGTGACTTAGGAAATACTGTTATTGTTGTTGAGCATGATGAAGATATAATGAAGGAAGCCGATTATATTATTGACATTGGTCCGGAAGCTGGTACCTTTGGAGGTAATGTAGTTGCAGAAGGCACTTACAAAGAGCTTTTAAACTCTGACTCATTAACTGCTCAATATTTATCTGAAAAGTTAACTATTGAAATACCTAAAAAGCGAAGAGTATCAAAAAACACTATAGATATTATTGGAGCTAGGGAAAACAACTTGAAAAACGTTGATGTTTCTTTCCCTTTAAATAATCTTACTGTAATTACAGGAGTATCAGGAAGTGGTAAAAGTACTTTAGTAAAAAAAATACTATATCCTGCTATGCAAAAAAAATTAATAGGATATGGTGATAAACTAGGGCAACATACTGAGGTTAAAGGAAGTTTTGAAACACTAAAACATATTGAATTTATTGATCAGAATCCTATTGGTCGATCGTCTCGCTCAAACCCTGTTACTTACATAAAAGCATACGACGATATTCGTAAACTATTATCTTCACAAAAACTTTCAAAAATTAGAAACTATCAACCTAAACACTTCTCTTTTAATGTAGAAGGTGGTCGTTGTGAAGTTTGTAAAGGTGAAGGTGAAGTTACCATTGAAATGCAATTTATGGCTGATGTTCACTTACAGTGTGAAGCATGTAATGGTAAACGATTTAAAAAAGAGGTTTTAGAAGTTGCTTTTGAAGGAAAAAACATTGATGATATTTTAAACCTAACAATTGATGATGCCGTATCTTTTTTTACAGAATTTAACCAACCAAAAATAGCAAGAAAACTAAAACCTTTACAAGATGTTGGTTTAGGCTATGTGCAATTAGGTCAATCGTCTTCGACACTTTCTGGTGGTGAAGCACAACGTATAAAATTGGCTTCATTTTTAGTAAAAGGAACCACAAAGGATAAAGCATTATTTATTTTTGACGAGCCTACTACTGGTTTGCATTTTCATGATATTAAAAAGCTATTAAACTCTTTTAATGCCTTGATTGAAAGAGGCCATTCTATTATTGTAATTGAACATAATATTGAATTAATAAAATGCGCAGATTACATAATTGACCTTGGTTTAGAAGGTGGAAAAAATGGTGGTAATTTAATTTTTTCTGGCACCCCAGAAGAACTAGTTAAAAACAAAAAATCATATACTTCAAAATACCTTAAAGAGAAAATAATTTAATATTAAAAAGTGGAGTTTAATTAGCTCCACTTTTTTCTTTTTATTATAACTAACAAATAAAAGTACCTCCACAACCATCACTGGTAACTGTAAAAGTAACGATTCCGGTAAATGGTCCTGCATCAATTTGTACTGTGTATACTTCACACGGATTTAAAACCCAATTTGTATTACCATTGTGAGTAACTGTACTAGAATCAACTAAAATACCTGATGAATTAAATATTTGATAGGGTTTTGTAACACCTGTTGCCATTGCTCCAGTGCCTAAATAATAAAACTTAACTTTAAAACCATAGCCACATGGAGTAACAGAATGTACTGCTATAGTAGGAAATTTATACTTCTTCTTAGTGGCACTTCTTTCACCAGAAGGTTTTTCTTTACTTTCTACAGAGTTTGGCAAAATTGTATCATCATCTTGAGAACAGGAAACAAAAAATAATGACACTAAGAAAGCATAAAGAATGTAACTTAGAAACTTACTCTTTTTATTTTTAAAATTTTTAAACATAATTAATAGTTATTAAAGGTTACTATTTTATAAGTATGTAAAAGGCAAAAAAATTACCCATTCTTAAAAATTAAAAAGAATTCAATTTCTCTGAAAACTTAAAAACCTGTTTAACTTTTGAAGGCTAAACAGGTTTACGTAACAAAAACTAACAAAATTCAATAAGATACTTATTGAAAACTTTTATCTCCCTTATTAGGGTTATACACATATTTAAATGTGAAATATTGTGATGATGTATGTGAAGGTTTTTTATCTTTATAGTAACTTGAAATCTCTACTTTTGCATAGTGTCCGTTATGTGTTTTAATAACTAATACTTTTCCTGGAGCTGGACTTATGGTGTGATTCGATGAATCATACGTATACCAACCATTACCACTACCCTTTAATAAAGCCAATGCATCTTTTTTATCTTGCTTAAACTCACTATCGGTTGGAGCTTCTTTTATTGATGTAAACGTACCCGTTTTTAAAACTAAAGCTGCACTGTGAACTCTATTTATATCTTCTAAAAGCGCTCCTTTCTCGCCTCCATTTATAATAATTTCTGTGGCTCTAAAAGCAATATCCCAATCATCACCAGTTACTTGTTTTCCTTCAGAAAAACTAAATTTTGTAAAAGGTCCAGTATAGTTACCTCTCCCCTTTCCAGGCGCATGTAAATTTTCAATACTTTTACTTTCAACCGACTTCACTAATGGTTCATTAGTTTCATTATTACTACAAGATGTAATTAAAAAAGCGATAATTAATCCTCCCAAAATTGTTCTTAAATGTTTCATTCTATAATCCTATTTTTAATATTAAAAGTTAAATTGTATTCTTCCATAATATGTTCTACCTAACTGTAAATAGCTTTCATTAGGTATTACATTTCCATTACTATCTGTATAATTAAACAGTTCTTTATTTTCAATTCCTGTAGAATTAAACAAGTTATCTACTCCCACTTGTAAATTCATAAAACCAAGGAATTCCTTTGTAACTGCTGTATTAATTTGTGTATTTGCTACAACAAAATTGTCAAAATCGTCTATTAATAAATTTCCATTTGTATCAAAAGGAGCATATTTACTTCTATAAACACCTCTAATATTCATAGAGAAATTGTGTTCAAAATTTTCATAAAAAAGTTTTGCATTTAACATATGTTTTGATCTATTGACCAACCCGAAATATGACGAAGCATTTAACTGTTGAGATACACCATTTTCATCTCTATAAAAAACACCCTCTTTTATTCTATTTAACTCCTCTTTATTACCTGTATCTAAAAATTGATATCCAGTAAAAAATTGAAAGTTTCTATTGATTTTATAATTTACATCTACCTCTATTCCTTGGGTAAATACTTTATTAATGTTTCTGTAAGAAAATGTTCTTGTTCCTCTTGGAAGTCCTACTGTTAATGCTGAAATTTCTGTATCAAACGTGTCAATTAAATCTTTTATATCATTTCTAAATGCATTTACATTAATCTTTAAATCATTATTTAGGTTAAACTGAAAACCAATATTATACCCTATGGATGTTTCTGGTTTTAATTGCTTTTCTATTGAGTTAACTCCTGCTACTCCTTGAAAAAGGTTATGAATTGTATGGGTACCTAATACTATATAACCATTTGATACATTTCTAAAATCAAAAAATAATTGCCTAAAATCGGGGACTTTAAATCCAAAACCTGCAGATCCTTTTAACGTTATCATATCATTTAGTTGATAACTAGCTGATAACTTAGGGCTAAAAGCTGATTGGTAACTATTACTTCCTTCATAACGAGCTCCAACAATAACATTAACATCATTAATAGGATTAAAATCATACTGTGCAAAACCATACCAAGCTTTATATTGCTTCGCTCCATTTATAGACGACCTATCTAATTCATCAAAATTACCTCCTACACCAGCTATTATTGTACCTGAGTTTCCTACTGTGTATTTTGACCTAATTTCTGGTCTAAATAAACTTCTATTAAAAAGTGTTGTAACATTATTTAATGTACTTTCCGTTTTAAACCTTGTAGCATAAAAAGTATAATCAATATCCCATTTATCAGTTAAGAAATGATTCAATTTAACATTTGCATTCCAATCAGTTTGATTATTAGTTACTGAGTTTATGTATTGATTTTGATTATAATATCTTTGTGAAAAATCTAACTTTAATTTTTCTGACACATCGTATAAAACTTGTGCATTTAGTGTATAATTTTGATGTGGATATACAGTTTTTGATGCCGTTAAAGGAGTTAAATCAAATCCTTTACTCGAATTCAAGTTTACACCTGCGATAATTCCAAACTTACCTTCTCTATAAACTATGTCTCCGTTAATATCAAGCTCATTTTTAGCACCTCCCTTTGTATATAGATGGTATTTACCTTTTAGCTGATCTCTATTTGGCTTTTCAGTTATAATATTTATAACTCCACCCATTGCTTCTGAACCATATAAAGATGAAGAAGGACCTTTTACAATTTCAATTTGTTTAATGTTATTTACAGTAATTCTGTTTAAATCAATATTACCAGCTGTTCTTCCTACTACAGGTACACCATCAATTAATATCAAAGTATAATCTGCAGCAATACCCTGAAGTTGTACCCCTTCTGAGTTTCCTACATCTTTCACTAAAGTTATTCCTGTTTGTTCCAACAAAATATCTTTTAATCGAACTGATCCAGATTTCTCAATTTGTTTTTTCGAAACTAAAGTTACTGGCATTGGTACAGAAGACAATTGCCTAACCGTTCTTGTAGCCGTTATAATAACCTCATCTAATTTGTTAACCTTTAAAGAATCTTTTACTTGTTCGTTTTCTTGAGAAAAAGCAGAAGAAGTAAAAATTAACAAACCAAAAAACAATTTTCTATTTAGAAACATTCTTAATAATTTTCTGCAAATATATATTCTTATTTTAAATCAATCTAAATAAATTTTATATTTTTGCCTAAAATTTTAAAACTTAAATACAAATAGGATGAAAAACATAATATTAGCATCTTTTATAGCTTTAGTAGCTGTTAATACGGGGAATGCGCAAAGCAAAAAGAAAAAGGATAGAGAAGCTATTAAGAAAATGTGTGGTTGCTTTGAAGTGACTTTCAATTTTGCAGAAACATTTAACTACAGTAAAGACTCTCTTTACAAGGCTTCAAAAACTAAATCGGATAAAGCCTTAGAATGGGCTGAATTAATCGTTAATGAAAAGAATGAAATATCTATTCAACATTTA
>JBELFC010000078.1:0-11100 GCA_042093175.1 Tenacibaculum sp.
TTTTTTGCTGTGTTTTTTAAATTTTTACTCTCCATTTTTTTTGTTTTTTTAGAAATTGAATTTGATTCTTTTATAGCATTGCAACTATTTATAATTACTAAGAAAATAGTAAATAAAGCTATAGATGTAATTCTCATATTGTATTATTATTAATTAATTACAAAGATGAGATGACTTCCTAGTTAAGAAGCTATACAAAAACTTCTAAAGACTGTAAAAATGGGAAAATTACTTGTTTTTGCTTCTAAAGAGCTCAGGTGAAAGATTAGTTTTACGTTTAAAGTATTTGTAGAAATTTGTAGTTTCTTCAAATCCAGAAAGGTAAGCTACTTTTTTTACAGGGTATTCAGTGTTTAATAATAAACGTTTGATTTGTTTAATGTAAATGTTATCAATGAATTTTTTGGCAGATTGATTAACAATACTTTTTGTGATAGTATTTAAGGTTTTTGTAGAAATAGCCATCTCTTGGGCATAATAGTTAACTTGAGAATGTTTTACCACACTTTTTTCTACTAATTTTTGTAGTAGAATAAAATCATTTAAGTGTTTTTTATTTTTGACTATCTGGTTGTTTTTTGATTTTATCCTATATAATTGAGTGATAAGAATATGAAGTAAACTTCTAATAATGCTTAAAGAATAACTATCACTAATAGATAAATATTCATTCTGAATTTTTAGAATAATATCGTTAATATCATTCAATTCCTTTTCTGTTAATTGTATTTTAGGATTACCTAATAATTCATTAAAGAGTTGTATCGTTTTTTGATTCTCTATTTCTTCAAGATACGTTACTAGAAAATTATCAGTAAAGAGAAGTAAATTACCTTTAACATTTTCATTAACATGGAATTTATGAATTTGATCTTTTCTAATAGTTAGTAAAGTTCCTTTTTGATAATCATAATTTGTAAAATCTATGGTGTGTTTTCCTGAGTCTTGTTGTACAAGAATTATCATATAAAATTCAACTATTTGTAATTCTCTAATTGAATTGTTTAAATCTTCTCTTTTGAATAAGTCTTCAAGTTGGAGTATGTCAAATTCCGAATTAGGATTTTGTTGATTATTAAATTTTATATGAATAGGAAGTCTTTCCATTATAAAACAGTAGTATAATTGTTTTAAAATTAAATATAACTAAAAGTATTTAATCTTGATTTATATGATTAAAACTTATATAATAAATACCCAGAAGATAGTTTTTATATTTTAAATTCTCTTTGCCTTTTGGCCTCAAAAGTTAATATTGCAGCTGCTACAGATACATTCATAGAGTCTATTTCTCCTTGCATTGGGATGTTAATATTTTGAGTTGCTATATCTCTCCAAATTTGAGTAAGCCCTGTAGCTTCTGTTCCAACAACTATTGCTGTAGCCTTGGTGTAATCATTTTTATGATACTCATTAGAGTTTTGAAGGGTAGCACTATAAATATGAATATTTTTATTTTTTAGAAAATTAGAAATATCTTCAGAGTTTCCAACCGCTATTTGATTTGTAAATAAACATCCTACACTAGATCGAATAATATTTGGATTAAACATATCCGTTTTAGGATCAGCTATAAAAACAGCATCTAATTTCGAGGCATCTGCAGTGCGTAACATTGCACCTAAATTCCCAGGTTTTTCAATTCCTTCCACTACTAAAACAAGTGGGGTAGGAGTATTAAATTGAATGTTATTTAACTTAAAATCTTTAGTTTTTACTACAGCAATTATTCCTTCAGTAGAATCTCTATATGCTAGTTTTTGATATACCTCTTTTGTAATTTCGATATATTTTGAAGCAGGAACATTAAATGTGTTAATTTTATCTTTAGAAAAAAGATCAGCAACAAATAATATTGAGTCTATGTCATAGTCTCCTTTAAGAACTAAAGAAATTTCACGCTGTCCTTCTACTATAAATAATCCTTTTTTCTTTCGTTCTCGTGATTTCTCTTGTAACTTTAAAAGGTCTTTTATATATGAATTTTGTATGCTGCTAATTATTTTCATTTTGCAAAAGTACTATTATGTTTTATAAAAAAACGCTATTCTTTTTAAGGAATAGCGTTTTTATGGAGAGTATTAAAAATTATTTTTTATACTTATCGGTATAACGTTTCCAAAGTTTTGTTTGATGTGTTTCTAAACTTAACTTTCTTCCTTGAATAAATGCGTTTATAAGGATATTACCTCTCATATCTAAAGCATCACCTTCTGAGATAAATAGTGTAGCATCTTTACCAACTTCTAAACTACCAGTAAATTTGTCAATACCTAGAATTTTAGCATTATTTAATGTGATTAATTGTAAAGCTTGTTCTTTTGTTAATCCGTAAGCAGCATATGTACCAGCATAAAAAGGTAAGTTTCTTGTACTCATACGTTCCATACTACCATTCATTCCTAATCCAACTAATAAACCAGCATCAGTTAATATTTTCGCAGAACGAAAAGGTAAATCATAATCTTCGTCTTCACTTGAAGGTAAACGATGTGCTCTTTTAATAACAACTGGAATATTATTCGACTTTAATAAAGGAGCTACTTTTTCAGCTTCAGCGCCCCCAACTATAACTATGTTTTTTATAGTAAGCTCATGAAATAAATTAATGGCATCAGTTATTCTATTTTTACCGTTTACATGAATAAAAACTTTCTGTGTTCCATTAAATACATTTTTAAGGGCTTCATAAGGTAAGTTTTTACTAGTTTTTTTACTGTTTAAATATCTTTTTGCTTTATAAAAGTACTCTTTAATTTTAGTAATGTTTTTTACATAATTTTTATTTGGTTTTAAAGCAGGATCTTCTCCTAGCCACCAACGGCCTCTACTGAAATTACTTGGCCAATTTAAATGAATGGCATCATCAGTATTTATGCTTGCATCTTCCCAGTTCCAAGCATCAAATTGTACAACTGATGATGTACCAGATATACTACCACCTCTTGGGGTGATTTGTGCCATTAAAACACCGTTTGGACGCATGGATTCTATAACTTTACTTTCCGTGTTGTAAGCTATTATAGTTCTTATATGTGGTAGCATACTACCAACTTCGTCATAATCTTTAGTAGCACGTACTGCATCAATTTCGGCTAAACCTAAAGAGCTATTAGCGGCAATAAAACCAGGATATACATGTTTCCCTTTAGCATTAATAACTGTTCCTAACCTAGCTATTCTTGTGTTGGCGCTACCTACAAAAGAAATCTTTCCTTTAGAAAACATAATTAATGAGTTTTCTATTATTTGTCCGTTTCCTAAATGAGCTGTTGCTCCTTCAATTGAGTAATCGCTTGTTTGTTTAGGTGCTGGAGTTTGTTGAGCAAATATATTTCCTATGAATAAGAAATAAACTAAACTATATAAAATGGTGTTTTTCATGAGTTGTATTTTAAAATTCTTATTCAGTATCACAGTGAAATAATTTTTTAGTCTTTTTAACAGGGGCTTGTGTTTTAGCTCCTTTAATTTTTTCTTTTAGCATCATATTGATAAGTTTAGAACGTTCAGCTTTGATAGCGTTACGTTTGGCAATATCTTGCTTAATATCAAAATAAATTGTTCCATCAATAATTGTTTTTTCAGCTTTAGCATAAATAGATAGAGGATTATCACTCCACAATACTACATCGGCATCTTTTCCTACTTTAATACTTCCAGTTCGATCATCAAGGTGTAATAATTTAGCAGGGTTAATGGTAATCATACTCCAAGCTTCTTGTTCTGTCATACCTCCATATTTCATAGTTTTTGCAGCTTCCTGATTTAATCTTCTTGACATTTCAGCATCATCAGAGTTAATTGCTACTGTAATCCCTTGTTTATGCATTATTGCAGCATTGTATGGAATAGCATCATTAACTTCATATTTATAAGCCCACCAATCAGAAAAAGTAGAACCGCCAACGCCATGTTTCTTCATTTTGTCTGCTACCTTGTAACCTTCTAAAATATGTGTAAATGTATTGATGTTAAAGTTGAATTTTTCTGCAACTTTCATTAGCATATTTATTTCTGATTGTACATATGAGTGACAAGAGATAAAACGTTTTTTATTAATAATTTCAGCTAATGTTTCTAGTTCAATATCCTTTCGGTAAGGTTTTCCGCTTTTCTTTTTAGCATCATATTCTTTAGCTCTTTGAAAATAATCAATATAAACTTGTTCAACTCCCATTCGTGTTTGAGGAAATCTAACAGTATTATTATCCCCCCAATTAGATTGTTTTACATTTTCACCTAAGGCAAACTTGATGAATTTTGGAGAATTCTTGTAAATTAATCCATCTGCATTTTCTCCCCATTTTAATTTTAATATTGCAGAACGTCCACCAATAGGGTTTGCTGAACCGTGCAATATTTGTATAGAAGTTACACCACCTGCTATGTTTCTATAAATATTAACATCACTAGGGTCAACAACATCTTCAATGGTAACTTCTGCTGATGAATTGTGTCCGGCTTCATTTATTGCAGAAGCAGCAATATGTGAATGTTCATCAATAATTCCTGCTGTTAAATACTTACCTGTACCATCAATTACTTTGGTGTTTCTAGCATTAATATTAGTACCAATTTTAGTTATTTTTCCATTGGTAATTAAAACGTCAGTATTCTTTAAAACTTTTTGATTATCAGAAGTCCAAACAGTAGTGTTTTTAATTAAAATAGACTCTTGTTGTGGTATGTTATGGTTTCCATAACCAATATTAGGATAACTAATAGAAACTACTTCATTGGCTTTTTTATCTTTCTTCTTTTTTCCTTCTTTCTTTTTCTCTTCCTTCTTTACTTTTTTAGAAGCAGACCATTCTATATCATTACCATTATTATCAACACCATTTCCTTGCATAAGGTTTGCTGAGTTAGTAATTCTACCAGAAAGCCTAGTGAAATTTCCATTGTCATTTAAAGTAATTTGAATCCAATCATTTTTAAATGAAAACTTACCATTTATTTTAGTTTTTTCTTGTTTAAACTTGGCATTTTGTTTTGCTCCTTTTCCAGTAATAATCATGGTATAGTTTTTACCATCAGCATACAGCATGTATTCGCCAGTAATATCTTTAATATCTATTGGGTTAATACTGTTTTTATTTCCTTGTACCCAATTTTCATAAAGAGTAGTTTTAGAATCAAAAATATCGCCAGAAGTAATTAGAAAGTTAGCATAACTTCCTTTATTTAAATTTCCTATATTGTTATTGTTAAGTATCCTTGAAGGAACCGTTGTTAAAGCTTCTAAGGCTGTAGTTTTATCTAATCCGTACAAAATAGCTTTTTGTAGGTTTGCAGAAAATCCTTTGATGCTTTTAAGTTTATAAGTTGTTAAAGCAAATGGAACATTGTTTTTTGCTAAAACAGCTGGGTTAGAAGGCTCTTGATTCCATTTACGCATATCGCTTAAAGCTATTTTATTAGCTAAAGCAATGTTACTAACATCATAGGCTTTTCTAAAGTTAATAGGAATAATAAATGTAGCGTTTGTCTTTTTTATATCGTTAACGCGTTCATATTCGTCTCCACCACCAACAATAGTGTATTGAATACCAAATTCATCTCCTATTTTATCTGCACGTAAACTATTGAGGTAATCTCCAGCTCTAAAAATTTGAGGTAAATCTTTTTTGTTATTTAAAGCTTCTAGTGCTAAATCTGAATTTTTAGCATTTCCATTTGCATACCAATTAGCATCTAAATAAGTTTGCCTTAGTAAAGCCATAGCTCCCATTCGAGAAGTTGGATAAGATTGACGTGATTTACTACTTTTAGAAAAAGATAAATAATTGGCAGACTTTCTATTTAGTATTCTATATGCGTCTGAGCTTTTAGAATTTAAAGCTACTAAAACTCCATTTCCTTGCATTATTCCATCATCGCTATGTGAATTTACAATACCAAAACCAGCATTTATAAGCTCCTTAGCTTTTTTACTGTCATATTTAAATTGATTAAAAGCATCTGTATCTGGACGGATATGATCGTTCCAGTAATAGCCTTTTCTATTAGCATCATATTGTGGACGCCTACTGAAATTACTACTTCTTTTTGCTTTTTTTACACCAAAGTTAGCATATAGGTCAATAAAAGAAGGATAAATGGATTTTCCATTTAAATTAATAATTTGTGCATCTTTAGGAATGCTTACAGATTTTCCAACATTTAATACTTTCCCATCTTTAATAAGTAAAGTTCCTTTTTTTATAACTTGTTTAGGAGTAACATATATAGTTGCATTTTTTAAGGCAATTAAACTACTTTTAGTAGTTTTAACTCCTTTGTTTGTAGGAAAATATTCTTGAGCCTTAACGTGTGAGATACACAAGCAGAATAGTAATATGAAAATTTTTTTCATTATGTTAAAGTTGAATTAGTTCTTAAATGTATTGATTTCTTAAATTTTAAAAATTTGTTTAACAAAAAATTAAGATTATTTTAAGATTAGTTTTCCCATTTTTTCATGGCCAGATAACCATGCTGAATTTTGATTTATAAATTGAATGGCATAAAATGATTCATCACTTATTTTTTTCCAATTTTGCCCGCCATCATTAGAAAAAGAAATACCAGTTTTTCCTACCGCAACAATTTCTTTTCCTTTTGTATTTGGTACATACTGAACACAGCTTTTATAATTAGGTTCTTGGTTATCAGCTACTAGGCTCCATGTTTTACCTCCGTCAGTCGTAATTGCTTTATTGGCACAATTATCATTTGAATTTGAATAGTCTCCACCAATAGTAATTCCATGTAATTCATCATAAAAATCTACAGAATACATACCTTGTGGACCATTTCCTTGTACAATAGGAGTGTTGTATATATTCCAAGTGTTTCCTTTATCTGTAGATTTTAACACTCTAGCTTTTTTACCACCAGAAACTATCCATACAGTATTATTTACAATTTTAATATTTGTATTACTAGCAGCAAAAAAGGCCTCACCATCTTCAAAAACTGGAAGTTTTGAGCATGGAATTTTACTCCAAGTATTTCCACTATCAGAAGTGATAATTATAGAAGGACAGTTTTCAGTAGGGTCTCCAACAGCAATTCCGTTTTTACCATCCGGAAAAAACTGTAAAGCGTCATAAAATACCTTTGAATGTTCTTCTTTATAAACTATTTTAGTTTCGTTATCATTTATTTTATAAAGTAAAGCAGGATTAGCTATAGATAAAGCAAAAATATTTTCTTTATTAACAGCAATACTTCTAAAATGTGGTGTAATTGAATCGTTAAAAACAATTTTGTTAAAGCTCCAGTTCTTTCCACCATCTTCCGTTTTACCTATATTCCCTTTTGAGTCAGCAAAAATAACATTGTTATTATCAATTGCTTTTATTGCCCTTATACTTGAGCTATCTATTTTAAAAGTAGTAACATTAACACTATTAATATTTCTAGGCTGGTATTCTTTTTTGCAAGAAATAAATATAATTGCGACTAAAAAAAAGAGTTCGATTCGTTTCATTTTTAATATTTTTACAGAACTAAAATAGGCAAAATATCAATGAAAAAGGCATTAGTAATTTCTGGAGGAGGAAGTAAAGGAGCATTTGCTGGCGGTGTGGTTGAGTATTTAATGAAAGAAAAAAATAAAAAGTATGATTTATTCTTAGGTACATCTACAGGAAGTTTAATGGTTTCTCATCTAGCTTTACGAAAAGTTGATGCTTTAAAAGAACTTTATACTAAAGTAAATCAACAGTCTATTTTTAGTAATAGTCCTTTTAAAATAAAAACTATTCATGGAGAAAAAGTAATTTCAATACGCCATAGAAATACTTTATGGAACTTTTTAAAAGGAAGAAAAACATTTGGAGAAAGTAAAAATTTACGACGTTTAATTAGGAAAAACGTTACTAAAGAAATGTATGATGAAATTAGAGAGAAAAATAAAGAAGTAGTTGTTACTGTATCTAATTTAACAGCTAATAAAATAGAATATAAATCTATTTTAGATTGCTCTTATGATGATTTTTGTGATTGGATATGGGGATCGTGTAATTATGTTCCTTTTATGAGTTTACTTGAAAAAAATTCTTGCCAATATGCTGATGGAGGTTTTGGTTGCTTAGTTCCTATTAGAGAAGCTATTTTAAGAGGAGCAAAAGAAATTGATGCTATTATTTTAGAAACTGAAGTTACACAGATAAATAGAATGCCTGCTAAAAACCCCTTTTCTTTAATGCTTAACGTTTTTGATTTTATGTTAGAGCATGTTGAAAAGCACAACGTAACTATAGGTAAACTTTCAGCTAAACATAATGATGTTAAATTAAACCTTTATTATACACCTACTGTTTTAACAACAAATTCATTAGTTTTTGATAAAAAATTAATGAAAAAATGGTGGAAGCAAGGATATTATCATGCAAAGTATAAAGATGATACTTCAATGAACGATTTTAGAACAGAATTAATTGGAGATAAATGAAATTTGGAAAAGTAGACCATCCAGAATTAATAGATTTTACAATGCCTAATAACACTAAGGCTACTATTGATTTGTTATCTAAAAATAAAATATCTGATAGTCCAAATGTTTATGTTGGGTGTGCAAAATGGAATAAAGCAGATTTAAAAGGCTTTTATCCTAAAGGTACAAAAGATGAATTAGGATATTATTCTAAACAGTTTAATTCAATCGAATTAAATGCAACTTTTTATCGACAATTTTCAGGAGAACAGTTTGCTAAATGGAAAGATAAAACACCAAGTAACTTTAAGTTTTTTCCAAAACTGACTCAAGAAATCAGCCATTGGAAACGATTGGAAGGAGTGCAAGAAGTTGTAAATTATTATTTAGAAAATGCACTACGATTAGAAGAAAAGTTAGGAACAATTTTTTTACAATTGCATTCTAATTTTGGTTCTAAGAATTTTAATAGAATTGAAAATTTTGTAAATAGTTGGCCTAATGAAATTCCTTTAGCGGTTGAAGTTAGGCATCCAGATTGGTATACAGATACAAGTGTTTTTGAAGACTATACTCAATTGTTAGAAGAAAATAATGTTGCAAACGTGTTGGTTGATACTGCAGGAAGAAGAGATATGGTGCATATGCGTTTAACAAATAATGAAGCATTTATTCGTTATGTAGGGGCAAACCATGCATCCGATTACTCACGTTTAGATGATTGGGTAGTAAGGTTAAAAGAATGGACAGATTTGGGGTTAAAAAACATTCATTTTTTTATACATCAAAATTTAGAAGTTGAGTCTCCTTTATTAGCATCTTATTTTATTAAAAAATTAAACAAAGAATTAAATATTAATTTAAAAATTCCAAACGAAGATACTAATCAACAAATGTCATTACTGTAAACAAAAAACTCTGGTTTTAAAACCAGAGTTTTTTGTTTACAGATTAGTATGATTATTTTAAATCAACATACATATTATTGTAGTTTGGATTATTAGATTTAGAATTACCAACTGACTCTAATTCAATAATTGTTTTGTTAAAAGAAAAACCACGCTTTCCAGTAGTTATTAGCTCAAGTGTTCTAGCTAGTAAAGGTTCATTTTTATCACCTAAAACTCCCATGTTACCATAACTCTCAGGAAGATTTATAGTTGGGTCAATTCCATCTTTATCGTTATAGTTGTTTTTGTTTACTATTTCTAATACGATAGGCTGCATTGCCCAATTATGATTTGGGTTTACGCCACTTTTTGTAAAATTAGGTGAATCGTATAATGTTACAGATCCTACATATTTACCATGTGTTTTGGTTCCAACAGTTTTTACATTAATATGAGGAAGCAATCCATTAATAATTAATTCAGAAGCAGAAGCAGAACTTCCAGTAGTAATAAAATAAATATTAGTTAAGTTTAAACTATTTATAATTTCACTATTTCCAATTTTATCAGGGAATCTATCAATAAGAGCATCAGGTGAAACAATACTCATATATTTTTTGTTCCAAAGTTGTTTCGCAAAAATATCACCAGTAAATTGTCCAGTAATCATGCTGGCCAATCTTGTTGCGGTTCTAACTGATCCACCACCATTATATCTTAAGTCAATAATTAAATCTTTAACTCCATCTGTTTTAAATTTAGAAAAAGCTAAATTTAATTTAGAATCAAAATTTGCGGTGAAACTATTATACATTAAATATCCAATTTTTTTACCTCCTTCATCAATAGTTTTGGTAATATGGATAGGGTTTTCAGTAAAACTACTTTTACTTAGTGAATATGTTGTTGAGTTTGTTATTGGATCTCCACTATTATAATTAGCTAAATGTATTGTATAAGAGCTTGATTTTGAAAATAACAAATCTCTATAGTTTTTGTCTGTAATAGTTGTACCATTTACTTTAGTGAATATCATACCTCTTTTTACACCTTTATTAGCTGCATCTGTACCAGGAACAACATAACGTACATACCCAAATACATTAGAAGAGTTTGTTTTAAATCTTTTTAAACCAAATTCCATTCCTGTGGTTTCTGTTGTACCTTGGAAAGATTGCTCTAAAGCAATATAATCACTAACAATCCATGACCATTTATCAACAATATTTCTTTGATATAATAAACTTTCAAATAAATTTTCCGGATTGTTGTAGGTTGCTAAGTAATTATTTTTTTGTTGATCTGTAGAAAATTTTCTATCTGATAAATCAGGGATTTTTTCTTGCCATAAATAAAACTTATTTAAGCCATTCCAAATAAAAGAATTTACCCCATTATTAATTTGGTCAGGTTCTGTTTTTGAGCATCCACCAATAATAAAAGTAATTAAAAGAAGATTTAAAACGATACTTTTTTTCATATTAATTAGTATTAGGTAAATTTTGTGTTATAGTTACGTTTTGATTTAAGTTTCTTTGAGGTGTTATGCTATTATATAAAAATTCAAAATTATTTGCATTACACATTGGGATTGGGCTAACAGCTCCAGTAGTTATATAATTTAAAATTCTGTCTAATATAGGATCTGAATTTTCACCTAAAACTCCTAAGTTCAAAACATCTTCATTTGGACAAAGTTCCATATTCGGTGTAAAACCGTTTTCATAAGTCTCTTTATCTTTATTTAAAAATTTTAAAACAATAGGTTTTAAAGCAAAAGTGTGA
>JBELFC010000078.1:11110-15110 GCA_042093175.1 Tenacibaculum sp.
GATTTACATTTCTATTTTCAAAATCATAATCTTCTGAATTGTATAAAACGATAGATCCAGTATTATTTCCTTCAGTTTGCCTACCAATAATATGTACATTAATATGAGGTTTTAAACTGTTTATTAATAGTTCAGTAGCTGGAGAACCTGTAAATTCATTCCCGTTTAAAATAATGTATACATCTTTTAAATTTAAACTATTAATTGCTGTATTGTTATTTAATTTGTCTGTAAATTTAGTATTCAATGAATCTGGTTGGTTAACTTCAAACCATGATTGTGCTTTAGTATTCCATTGTTCTTTAATAAAAACTTCATTTTTAAATTGCCCAGTAATCATAGATGCAATTTTAGTAATGTTTTTAGCGAAGCTTCCACCTCCAATATTATAGCGAAAATCAATAATTAATTCATTTACCGATTGGTTTTTAAAGTTTAGAAAAGTTGTATTTAAGTCATTAATGTAATTTGTAGAAAAATCATTGTTATAAACTAGGTAACCTATATTATTAGTTCCATTTGTTATTACTTTTTCATGAAATACAGCAGGAAAGTCATATTGAGCTTTCACTAAAGCTACCCTTTTTGTGTTAGGAGTAACAATAGTACCATTAAAATTAGCCATTTCTAATGTATACGCATTTTGATTAGTAACAAGCAATGATTGGAAATTAGTTCTTGTTAGTTGTACATTGTCTACAGCATGAAAAAATTCACCACGAGTAATGTTTTTTGTAGCTGCATCTGAATTAGGTAAAATATGTGTTACATACCCCAATACATTCTCAGTACTTCCTGGCTCGGCAATGATTCCAAATTCTAATCCGCTGGTGATGGCATTTCTTTTAGGATTTTCTATCGTTGTATAATCATCTATAAGTGTAGATCTATCATCATTAGCTATTAGTAAACTTTTAAATAAATTTTGATTATCATTAAATCCAGATAAATAATCATATAATTGCTGATCAGAAGAAAAACGTCTATCTGATAAATCAGGAATTTGATCTTGCCATAAATAATAGGCATTTAATCCTTTCCATACAAAATCTTGTACTTCAATATTCTCAGGAGTAGGTTCTTTTTCACTACAAGAAGTTATAGTAAAAAAAGCAAGTAAGAATAAAGGTATTTTAAAAATTTTCATATAGTAGGCTTTTGCTAAAAATTATAACGCAATTTAATGAATTATATTATTTTTTTTATAATTGATGTAACAAACCTTATAGTGTGTCGTCGTAATTATGTAAACCTGATAAAAAAGAATAAAATTATTTATAAGTTTACCTAACTAATTAACTAAACAATGAATCAATCAAACTTTTTAAAAGTTGTTTTACCATTTAAAGACAAGGTCTTTCGTTTGGCAAAAAGATTGCTAGTTTCTACAGAAGAAGCTGAAGATGCCACACAAGAGTTGTTTTTAAAGTTATGGAGAAATAAAGGAAAACTTTCAGAGTATAAAAATGTTGAAGCTTTTGCTATGACTATGACAAAAAATTATTGTTTTGATAGATTAAAATCTAAGCAAGCAGGTAATTTAACATTAGTTCATAGTAATTATAAAGAAAAAGAAACACCATTAGAAAAAAAAGTAGAAAATAACGATACAGTAAATCAAGTACACAGGCTAATTGAAAAACTACCAGAACAGCAAAAAATAATAATTCAATTAAGAGATATTGAAGAGTATGATTTTGAAGAAATATGTAAAGTGGTTGATATGAAACCGACAGCAGTAAGAGTAGCGCTTTCAAGAGCAAGAAAAACAATAAGACAAGAATTAATAAAAAAACACAACTATGGAGTTAGCTAGCATAGAAAAGTTATTAGATAAATATTTAAACGCAGAAACAACTTTGCAAGAAGAACAAGTATTACAAAAGTACTTTAGAAGTAATAATGTAGCACCTCACTTGCATGAATATAGTGTAATGTTTAATTATTTTAAAGAAAGCAAAGATGAAGTTTTTACCAAAACCATTCAGTTAAAACCTGAGATAAAAAGAAAAAAGAACTGGAAATGGTTATCAGTAGCAGCATCAGTAGTTTTATTAATAAGTATTTACACAGGGAAACAAAAGTATGATGAGCATTTACAGAGAAAACAGTTTGCACAAATAAAAGAGGCATTGCAAATGGTTTCAATCAACTTAAATAAAGGAAACGAAGCATTATATGCAGTTTCAAGTAACATAAATAAAGGAAAAAATGCAATCGGACAGTTGAGTACCTATGAGAATACTGTGAATAAAGTAATAAAAACAGTAAACAATTAATTAAAATACCAAGTAAACTAAAAATAAACCAAGTACATTAAAAATAGAATATCATGAAAAAAATAATATTTATACTAGCATTTATCATAACATCAAGCATATCATTTGGACAATCAATGTTCGATAAGTTAGAAGATTTAGACGAAGTATCGGCTGTAGTAGTAACAAAAGATATGTTTGTTTTACTAGAGAAGTTTCCAGATGCAAAATCTGATGATATGGAAATATTTAATATGGCTAAAGGATTAAATGAGTTAAAAATATTTTCTACAGAAGATGGAAGTGTAGCTTCTAAAATGGAAAGTATGGTAAATAAGGCTATTAAGAGCTCGAATTTAACTCAATTAATGCGTGTTAAAGATAAAAATTCACGAGTAAAAATTTATATTAAGGCAACAAAAAACAAAGAAATAGTTAGTGAAGTTTTGATGTTTGTAAAAAACATGAATAAAGGAGGTGATGACAAATCAAGTTCTACAGTTATTTCATTATCTGGTGAAATAGATGTAAATAAACTGTCAAAAATTGCCAATAAATACTCAAAAAATAAGTAATAAAAAATTAAAAGAGAGTTGAGCTTTTAGTTCAACTTTCTTTTTATTAATTTAAAAATTAAGAACATGAAAAAACTATATATATATTCCATAATGCTATTAGCATTATTAACTGTTTCTTGTAAAAAAGATTCATTGCAAACTTATTTAGTAGATAGTCAAGATAAAAAAGGTTTTATATCAATAGATATTCCGGCAAGTGTTGTACAATTAACTTCAGATAGTACTAGTGAAGAAGACAAAAAAGCTTACGAAAGTATTAGAAAAATAAACGTTACTGGATTGCCATATACTAATACTGACGATGCTACTTATGAGTCTGAGAAAAAAAAGATAAAAGATATTTTAAGTAAATCATCTTATAAAAAGTTAATGAATTTTAAAAAGGACGGAATGAATGCAGCTATTTATTACTCTGGAGAGACTGATGCAATAGATGAGATAGTTGCTTTAGGTTACGGTAAAAAATTAGGTGTTGGTATTGCTCGCATATTAGGAAAAGATATGAATCCTGCTAAAATTATGGACATGATGCAAAAAGCAAAAATTAATACTGATAATGTTAACCTAGATCAGTTTAAAATGATTTTTAAAGATAAATAAAAAATAAAACAAACTTTTTTTAACCATTATACTTCATTGTATAATGGTTTTTTCTTTTTAACGGCTCATTAACAAGCCTAACGTCATATTTTCTTATTTTTGAAATTCCACAACTTTTTAATTACGGTATAATATTACTAAAATGAAAAAGTTTAATTAGTTAAGAAAAGATTTATGAAGTTTCAAAAACCGTTTATCCTCGTATTTTTATTTTTTTTTAAGATAACGCTAGTACAATCTCAGGGAGTGTATAGAGCCGAGCGTGAAAAAATACATGATATAATTCACACTAAATTAAAAGTTGATTTTAATTTTAAAAAGAAAACATTAAATGGTGAAGAATGGGTTACTTTAAAACCTCATTTTTATGAAACTGATAGATTAATTTTAGATGCCAAAGCAATGATTATTCATTCTGTAATGTTGAATGATAAAAAATTAAGTTATAATTATGATAATTATAAGTTAATTATTGATTTGCAGCGAACATATAAACGTGGTGAAAAATTTACTGTTTATATAAAATATACAGCACAACCAGAAAAAGTTAAACAAAAAGGAAGC
>JBELFC010000079.1:0-14918 GCA_042093175.1 Tenacibaculum sp.
CCAATAATTCCAACAATTCCAGCTTGAGGTAAATTAAACTCTAAATTTTCATATAGTAATTTATCTCCAAAAGCTTTAGAAACACCTGAAGCTTCTATTACATTGGTACCTAACCTTGGTCCGTTAGGAATATAAATTTCAAGCTTTTCTTCGGTTTGTTTCTGGTCTTGACTCATTAACTTCTCATAACTCTTCAAACGTGCTTTTTGCTTCGTTTGTCGACCTTTTGCTCCTTGGCGAACCCAATCTAACTCTCGTTCTAAAGTTTTTTGACGTTTTGAAGCAGTTTTACTTTCCTGAGCTAATCTTGTTGATTTTTGATCTAACCATGATGAATAGTTTCCTTTCCAAGGAATTCCTTCACCTCTATCTAATTCTAAAATCCAACCAGCTACATTATCTAAAAAGTATCTATCGTGAGTAACCGCAATAACTGTTCCTTTATATTGTGCTAAATGATGCTCTAACCAGTGAACAGACTCTGCATCCAAGTGGTTTGTTGGCTCATCTAATAATAAAATTTCTGGTTCTTGAAGTAATAACCTACATAAAGCAACTCTACGACGTTCACCTCCTGATAAAACACCTATCAATTTATCGGAATCTGGAGTACGTAAAGCATCCATTGCTATTTCAAGCTTGGTATCTAACTCCCAAGCATTCGAAGCATCTATCTGATCTTGAAGTTCAGCCTGACGGGCCATTAACTTATCCATTTTATCAGCATCAGAATATACTTCTTCTAAACCAAACATGTCATTGATTTTGTTGTACTCATCAAGAATAGCAACTGTTTCAGCTACACCTTCTTTTACAACTTCCATTACTGTTTTAGTTTCATCTAATTGAGGCTCTTGCTCAAGATAACCAACTTTATATCCTGGTAAAAAAGTTACATCACCTTGATAGTTTTTTTCAACGCCAGCAATGATTTTTAATAATGTAGATTTTCCTGATCCGTTTAAACCAAGAATTCCAATTTTAGCTCCATAAAAGAAACTTAAATATATATCTTTTAAAACTTGTTTTCCTGTACTTTGATAGGTTTTAGAAACCTTATTCATCGAAAAGATTACTTTCTTATCGTCACTCATTATAATTATTCTTTAAAAAATTAGTGGATATTATTATACTCTACCTTTTAGTGCATTAAACACCCATGCATTTGCAAAAAAACCAAGACCAACTGCGCCAAATCCATACCCTGCTATTTCATCGTATTTAAATACTGCTAAAGTTACAAGTAAAATCCCCATTAAAATCATTATCAATGTAGCCCAACCAAGAACTGTGTTTTTATTCATTGCCATTCTATTGTATTTTGTAATAATATCACAAATATCGGTAAATATTTAGATTTATCAATAAATTCAGGTTTTATAAAAAAGAAATCCTGCAAATTGCAGGATTTCTTTTTTATAATTTAGCAGCTAATCTGCTTCCTTGATTTATCGCTCGTTTGGCATCTAACTCAGCAGCTACATCTGCTCCTCCAATTAAATGAACATTCACTCCTTTTGCTTCTAAAGGCTCGAACAACTCTTTAAAAGGAACTTGACCGGCACAAATAATTACATGATCAACTTCCAACACCTTTTCTTCTTCATTTTGAGTATAATGCAATCCTTGATCATCTATTTTTGTATACTGAACTTCATTTATAAACTGAACATTCTTCTTTTTTAAATTAGCTCTATGAATCCATCCAGTAGTTTTCCCTAAGTTTTTCCCAAATTTACCTTTACTTCGTTTAAACATAAATATTTCTCTTGGAGAAGGATGAAACTCAGGCTTAACACCTTCAATACCACTTCGTGCTCCCATTGTTTTATCTACTCCCCACTCTTTTAACCAAGCATCTATATTTTGACTCGTGCTTTCTCCTTCATGAGTTAAATATTCTGAAACATCAAAACCAATACCTCCAGCACCTATAACGGCAACTCTTTTACCTACTGTTTTTTTCAATTTTAAAACATCGATATAATTTAATACTTTTTCATGATCGACACCTTCTATTCTTGGTGTTCTTGGGGTAATTCCAGTAGCTAAAATCACTTCATCAAAATTGCCTTTCGCTAAATCTTCAGCTGAAACCCTTGTGTTTAATTGAATATTTACGTTATGAATTTCAAGCTGTTTTTTAAAATATCTAATTGTTTCGTAAAATTCTTCTTTTCCTGGAATTTGTTTAGCAATATTAAACTGCCCTCCTACTTCTTTATCGGCATCAAAAAGTGTTACTTCATGTCCTCTTTGAGCTGCAACAGTAGAAGCTGCTAAACCTGCAGGTCCAGCACCAACAACCGCTATACGTTTTTTATTATTCGTGGCAGTATAGTTTAATTCTGTTTCATGACAAGCTCTTGGATTTACTAAACAACTTGCTATTTTCTTTTCAAAAACATGATCTAAACAAGCCTGATTACAAGCTATACAGGTATTAATTTCATCATCTTTTTCTTCTTTAGCCTTATTAACCCAGTCAGGATCAGCTAAAAATGGACGTGCCATAGAAATCATATCTGCATGCCCTTCTGCCAAAACCTTTTCAGCTACATCTGGCATATTAATACGATTAGATGTTATTAAAGGAATAGAAAGCTCTTCTTTCATTTTTTGAGTAACCCATGTAAAAGCTGCTCTCGGAACTGAAGTTGCTATTGTAGGAATTCTTGATTCATGCCATCCAATTCCAGTATTTATAATTGTAGCTCCTGCCTTCTCAATTTCTTTTCCTAATTGAACTACTTCTTCCCATGAACTACCATTTTCTACTAAATCTAACATTGACAAGCGGTAAATGATAATAAAATTCTCTCCTACATTTTCTCGTATTTTACTTACCAATTCAACAGCTAAACGTATACGATTTTCATAAACACCTCCGTAAGTATCTTCTCTTTTATTTGTTCTTTTAACTATAAACTGATTAATTAAATACCCTTCTGACCCCATTATTTCTACTCCATCATAACCAGCTTCTTGAGATAATTTAGCACAATTAACAAAGTCTTTCACTGTTCTTCGTATTCCAGATTGCTTTAAAGCAAATGGTTTAAAAGGATTGATTGGTGCCTTTATTTTTGACGGAGCCACTGTAAATGGGTGATACCCATAACGACCAGAGTGTAAAATTTGCATACAAATTTTCCCTCCTTCTTTATGTACAGCTTCTGTTATTACTTTGTGTTCTTTAGCATGCTTTTTTGTACTCATTCTTGCTGAAAAAGGTGCTGTCCATCCTTGAATATTTGGGGCTATACCACCTGTAACTATCAAACCAACTCCTCCTTTAGCCCTTTCAGCATAATAAGTCGCTATCTTTTCTATTCCATTCTTCTCTTCTTCTAAACCTGTATGCATCGACCCCATTAAAACTCTATTTTTCAAGGTTGTAAACCCTAAATCTAATGGTTCAAAAATATGTTTGTACTTAGTCATGATATAATTTTTTATCGTTTTATTATGCGTGCATAATAAATGCAAGATACTAATATTTTAAATATCTTATAAATAAATAGAGCATTTTCAAATGAAAATGCTCTATTTATTCTAATTCTAGTGTTTAACTAGTTATATTTTTCTTTAAAAACTGATTTATATAACAACTTATATATCAGATAAAAAACGGCTCCTACAAGTACGCCTGTAGCATAACCAGATGATACATCTACTGGATAGTGAACCCCAAGATATATTCTACTATATCCAAAAACTACAGGAAAAATAAATAACAAGTATATCAATTTCGTTCTGTCTCTAAGCAGGAGAACTATAAATACTGTAAAAGCTGAAGACAATGATGCATGTCCAGACCAAAAACTATATCCTCCTGGCTTATATGTAAATGTTCTTAACAACTGCTGTAAACCTTCAGTATTACAAGGTCTTAACCTCTCAGAATAGTTTTTAACTAAGTTTGTAAACTGATCAGAAAAAGCTACTAATAAAATCAGGAACAAAAATGTAAAAATTCCTTTTTTGAATCCTAGATACTTAAATATTAAAAATAAAATAAAAGCAAATAAAGGAGCCCAAGTAAATTGATTAGTTATTGTTAGCCAAAAACTATCATATTGTTCACTTCCTAAATTATTTAAAAAGATTAATAGCTCTCTATCTTTTTGTAAAATATTCTCTATCAACTTATTTACCTACTTTTAAAACTTCAACTTCAAAAATTAAATCAGACTTCCCTATAATTGGCCCTAACCCAGCTTCTCCATATCCTAAATAATAAGGAATAAAAAATCTTGATTTATCACCTTCTCTCATCGTTTTAACACCTTCTTTCCATCCAGCAATTAAATCCATTTCATCAATTATAAAAGTAAATGGTCTTCCTTTGTCAATACTCGAATCTATTTTTTTCCCATCTATTAAATAAAGTGTATAATGAACCGTAGTTGGAATAGCAGGGTTTACTTTCTTACCTTTTCCTTTTTGTAATGATAATATTTTCAATCCAGACTCTGTAGAAATAGCTTTATCTATCCCCATTTTTTCTAGATACTTCTTTTTCAATTCTTCTAATACTCTTTTGCGTTCCTCTTCTTTTTGAGCTGCATTTGCTAATTCATTTTTGAACACTATTGGAGCATCAAATTTCTTAGCTTCTTTACCTACTCTAATAATTTCAATATGATTTATATAATCATTTTTCTGAATAGTATCAACAATAGACTGTCCTTTTTGTACCATTCCAAAAATAGAGTGCATTCCATCTAACCAAGGGGTGGCTTTGTGCGTAATAAAAAACTGACTTGAATTAGTGTTTTTCCCTGAATTAGCCATAGATAAAACACCAGCTTTCTCATGTTTATAAATTAACTTCCCTTGGGCATCCATTGGAAATTCATCTCCAAATTTATAACCAGCATTCCCACCACCAGTTCCGGTAATATCTCCTCCTTGTATCATAAAATCTTTAATAACTCTATGAAATTTTGTTCCATCAAAGTAACGTTTTCCTTTTAATGAATCAGTTACTTTAGGATTTTCACCTTCTGCTAAAGACACAAAGTTAGCAACTGTCATTGGAACTTCTTTATCATGAAGTTTAATTAAGATATCACCTCTATTGGTTTGTATATCAGCATACAACCCATTCTCTAAATCTGGGTATTTTATTGTTTTACAAGCAGTTAATACAACTGTAATAACTAATAAATATTTTACTAATTTCATTTCTATATTTTTAGTTTAGCTAAAGTACTAAAAAACAATTAGGCTAGTGAATTCACTAGCCTAATTGTTTTTAAATATGTTGTAATAAATTACTTAATCTCTAATAATTCTACTTCAAAAATTAATGCAGAAAAAGGTTTTAATAATTTACCTCTTTGTTGTGGTCCGTAAGCTAATTCTTGTGGTATAAAGAATTTGTATTTAGCTCCTGGCTTCATTAACTGTAAACCTTCAGTCCAACCTTTAATTACTTGCCCTACTCCAAATTCAGAAGGCTCTTTTCTTTCAACAGAACTATCAAAAACAGTACCGTCAATTAAAGTTCCGTGATAATGAACTTTAACTCTAGAGTTTGCCTTAGGAGCTTCTCCTTTACCTTCTTTTAAAACTACGTATTGTAATCCGCTTGCAGTAGTTACTACACCACTTTTAGTTTTATTTTCAGCTATAAATTTTTCGTTTTCTTTTTTATACTCTCCAAATTCTTTTTCAGCTTTCTTAGTCTGCTCCTCCTGCATCTTCTTCATTCTCTCTTGCTGTTGCTTTTGGAAATAGTTACGTAAAACAACGTTTACATCTTTATTTTCCATTAACATATTAGTAGAATCCATTCCGTTTTTAAAACCTTGAATAAATAAATCATTATCCATGTCTTTAAAGTTAGCCCTTATCTTTGTTGCCATATCTAAACCAATAGCGTAACTCACTGAATCTACCTCAGATGTTAATGAACTTTTAGTTTTTGTTTGACCGCTGCCATTACTACAAGAAGCTATTGATAAGCCTATAATTGAAGCTGCTAAAATTTTAGTTAATTTCATTTTTATTTATTTGTTTTTAATGTCGATTAATGTTACTGTACTTTGTATAGGTTGGTTTATGCCTATTTTATTTCCATCACCAGTAATACCATAAGCTCTGTATGAAGGAATGACAAATGTAATGGTTTCTCCTATTTTCATCAACTTTATTCCATCTTGTAATGCAGGAATAAAATCTTCTTTATCTATTTTGTAAGTTCTTTTTTGATTTCCATAAATAATATCTCCAACCATACTCTTTACATCATACTCTATATCAACAAATTCTTCAAATTTAGGAGTATTGCTTTGTAGTGTATCTTTTTTTACATAATAGTACCAATATCCTTTAGTACTTTCAATAAAATCATGAACTGTATCTTTAGATATCCATAACTCGATACGTTTTTTTTGCAGGTCGTTTATTTTTTTATTCTCTTTTAATACTTCTTTATAAAAGTTTTGAGTGCCATGCTTCTTAGGTCTTCTTGCTTTGGGTTCACTACAAGAAAACAGTATAATTACTACTAAAAAAAATACACTTTTATACTTCATATGATGTTTGTAATTCGTCAATATATTGAGGTAATAACGATTTAAATTTAGCAATCGTATCTTCCATATTTAATTCACTTTTTCCTCCTGACGCATTATCATGTCCTCCTCCATTAAAATAATTTCTTGCAAATTGATTTACAGAAAACTTTCCTTTAGACCTGAAAGATATTTTTATGATCCCCTGCTCTTCATCTTCTATAAAAATAACACCAAATACAATTCCTTTTAATGATAAAGCATAATTTACAACACCTTCAGTATCTCCTTTCTCATAATTAAACTTCTTTTTTTCTTCTTGTGAAAGTGTTATAAAAGCTGTTTTATATTCTGGTAAAATTTCTAAATTACTCAACGATTGTCCTAATAACAACAATCTGCTATACGTATTCGAATCATTAACATTGCTATGAATTTTATCATTTTCTGCTCCTTTATCAATTAAATCGGCAATAATTCTATGTGTTTTACTTGTTGTAGAGCGAAAGCGAAATGAGCCAGTATCTGTCATTATACCAGTATATAAACAGGTAGCAATGTTTTTATCTATCATAGCCACATCTCCCATCATTTCGATAAAATTATATACCATTTGACAAGTTGAAGACATTGACGTATCAGAATACATATACGTAAAATCATCAGGCTGTTGATGATGATCAATTAATGCAAAATCGTTTTCATACTTTTCTAAAGTATTTTGCATATCATGACCAACTCTATGCAATGCATTAAAATCTAATAAAAATATAATGGTAGATTTTTTTAATGCTTTTACACTTTGGTTATTCTGTCTGTCAAATCTATATACAGTTTCAGAACCAGGAATCCAATGTAAAAAATCAGGATATTCATTAGGCATTAACACTTGTACCTTATGCCCTTTTTTATCTAAATAATGTTTTAAACCTAATGTTGATCCAACTGCATCTCCATCAGGATTTCTATGCCCTATTATTACCACTTCTTGAGGCTGTGATAAGAATTCTTTTAATTCCGTAAATTGTTTCAAAATCATAAGTGGCGAAGATACAAATTAATGTTTTATTAATCTTTTTGTCCTTTTCTTTTTGTTTCTTTCAGAAAAAATTAAATACATGATTCGCTATAAATTTATTTTACCATTTCTAATCTTATTATTTACTACTAACTCTTTCTGTCAAGAGAAATTCACCATTGCTTTTGGCTCTTGTAATAATCAAAATTTACCAAATCCTTTTTGGAAAGACATCACTTCTTTACAGCCTAATGTATGGATATGGGGCGGTGATAATATTTATGCCGATACTAATAGCATGCGTAAAATGAAAAGATTATACACACAACAAAAAAATCGCTTTCTTTATAATAAATTAACTAAAACAACTCCTATTTTAGGAACTTGGGACGATCATGATTACGGAAAAAATGACGGAGGATTCGAATACAAAAAGAAGAAAGAAAGCCAACAATTATTTTTAGATTTTTTAGCTGTTCCTGAAAATTCTCCTAGAAGACAACAAGAAGGAATTTATCATACTAAAACCTTTAAAACAAAAAACAATAGTGTAAAAATAATAGTATTAGATTCTCGATACTTTAGAACTAAATTAACGAGAGGTACTGGAAGTAAACGATTCCAACCTAACACTCATGAAGATGGTTCTATTTTAGGAACTCAGCAATGGAAATGGTTAGAAAATGAATTAAAAAACTCAAACGCTAACTTTAATATAATTGTAAGTAGTATTCAAGTATTATCAAAAGAACATGGTTTTGAAAAATGGGGAAACTTCCCAAATGAAGTAACTAAACTTTTTAAACTTATTAAAACTTCAAAAGCTAAAAATGTTATTTTTCTTTCAGGAGATAGACATATTTCTGAATTTTCTAAAACTACAATAAAAGAAGTTCCGTATCCAATTATCGATTTTACTTCTAGTGGATTAACACATTCTTATACTTCTTTTAAATCGGAAGAAAATAAATTCAGAATCGGAAAAGTTGTAAGTTCATTATCTTTTGGTGTGTTATCTATTGATTTAACAAGCAATAAAGTTGTTTTTCAAATGCGAGGTAGAAACAATACTATTCTTCAAGAAATCAGCCAAACGTATCCTTAACTTGTTAATAACATTAAAAAGTGTATTTTTGCGCCGATTAAAAAACAAGAAGATTATTAAGATGGCAACAAATAGAACTTTTACAATGATTAAACCAGATGCAGTTGAAAACGGTCATACTGGTGCAATTTTAGAAAAAATTAATGCTGCAGGATTTAGAATTGTAGCTCTTAAAAAAACACAAATGACAAAAAGTGATGCTGAAGCATTTTATGCTGTTCATAATGAGCGTCCATTTTTTGGTGAATTAGTTGAATTTATGACTCGTGGTCCTATTGTTTCTGCTATTTTAGAAAAAGAAAATGCAGTAGAAGACTTTAGAACATTAATTGGTGCTACAAACCCAGCTGAAGCTGCTGAAGGAACAATCCGTAAAATGTTTGCTACTTCAATTGGTGAAAACGCTGTTCACGGTTCAGATTCTGATGAAAACGCAGCTATTGAAGGTGCTTTCCATTTTTCTGGTAGAGAAATGTTTTAATTAAAAGCATTAAAAAAATATAAAAACTCGCTACATATTTGTAGCGAGTTTTTTATTTAGTGTTAAATTAATTCATTTTGTATAAATTTCTTTACCTTTTTATGTTGTGCTTTTTTATTTTTCTTTTGAAAATCATCTTCTAATATAAATTTGGGAATCCCATAAAAATAATGTTTCTCTATAAACGGGAGCTTCTCATTCAATTTAGTTATATAAATTTTTCCATTTTCAAATTCCCATACTCCTTGTGGTGGAAAATAGTGAACTCTATATTTTATTTTATTAATTTCAATAGTATCAAGAACAATAAACTCTTCTTCAACCATACCTTCTATCAAGAAAGTTAATATCATAACACAAAACGAAATTATTATTGAAAAATACTTTAAAATTCTATTAACTAATGATGATTTCTTCCAATTTATTATGGTTAAAATTATTATGATTACTGATACTAAAATTGCAAAAAAAATATCACTATAAAAACCAGTTAAAGAAAAAATTGTATAATTAATGACACCTACATAAAAAATCAATGTTAGTGTTAAGAATGTTATTATTTTATTCATTTATACCAACATCAACTTCTTCACTAAGTCTTCTCCCATTTCTTCATTAATCATTCTTATTATTTTATCTTTACCATAACTCAATTCTTCTCTTAATACCGAAGATTTTAAACGTACAATTAACGTTCCATTCTGCAATTTCACGCCATCTGTATAAGAAGCTACACCAGTTCCCATTAACTTTGCCCATGCTTCTTCAATATGAATTTTTTGAAACCCTTTATTTAAATTGTTTTCTTTAATAAAACTTCCCATTAAGTCTTTTACTGAAAAACTATCATTCTCTCTTTTTGCCATCTCTTAATTTTTTATTATTAAAGTTTAAATATTTGGTATTCTTTATTACTTTTTTTAATTACATTTTCAGTTCTATCAGCATGAGTATCAGTAATAAAAATCTGACCAAACTCATCATCATTAACTAAATCTACAATTTGACCAACTCTGTTTTCATCCAACTTATCAAAAATATCATCTAATAATAAAATAGGTACCACATTGGCTTGTTGTTTTATAAATTCAAATTGTGCTAATTTTAATGCTATTAAATATGATTTTTGCTGCCCTTGAGATCCAAATTTTTTAATTGGGTACTCCTCTATTACAAAACTTAAATCATCTTTATGAATTCCAACTGTTGTGTACTGTATCATTCTATCTTTTTCCAAACTTTGCGCTAATAAGTCTTCAAAAGAAGTTTCGTTCAACTGACTTTTATAAAATAAATCTACTTTTTCATTAGCCCCAGAAATTATTAAGTGCTTTGCATTAAAGATAGGTACAAATTCTTCTAAAAACAATTTTCTTTTTTTATGAATCACAGATCCATACTGTATTAACTGTTCATCATATACTTTTAAATTTAATGCGTCAAATGTTCTATTCGCAGCAAAATATTTTAATAGGGCATTACGCTGTATAAGTACTTTATTATAAGATATTAAATTGTGTAAATATTCTTTATCTTGTTGAGAAATAACACCATCAATAAATTTTCTTCTTGTATCACTTCCTTCAGTAATCAAATCTCTATCCGCCGGAGAAATTATTACCAATGGTAATTGACCTATGTGTTCAGAAAATTTTTCATACGCTTTTCCATTTCTCTTTAAAACTTTTTTTTGACCTCTTTTTAATGAGCAAATAATTTTTTCTACTCTTTCATTCAATAAATAATCTCCTTCAATCATAAAAAAATCTTCACCATGTCTAATATTTTGCCCAGCTACAGAATTGAAATAGCTTTTAGCAAAAGACAAATAGTATATAGCATCTAACACATTTGTTTTACCAATACCATTATTACCTACAAAACAATTTATCTTCTTTTGAAAATTAAATGTTTGTACTTCAATATTTTTAAAATTAACCAATGAAATTTTCTGCAAATACATGTAAAAAAGGTGTTTCTAAAAAGGTAGCGCAAATTATTGAAAATTTACGAAAAATCGATTTTTAAAATCCAATTAAAAAAACTATTTTTGTCGGCACTAATTTTTAAGCAATTATGGCTACATATAAGAAAAGAGGTTATAAACCTAAAAAAGAAAAGATTGTAAAGGAAGTAGAAGAAACTTTTGACGAAACACAAAGTACTACTGCTGAAGTCTTTAATAATTTAGATGAAGCCGCTAATAAATCTGAGCAATGGATTGAAAACAACAGTAAACCTTTGTTTTATGGTTTAGTAGCAGTTGCTGCTTTAATTTTAATATACTTAGGATATAATAAATTTATTGCTGAGCCTACTGAAAAAGAGGCTTCTAATGAATTAGCATACCCAAGAACATTTTTTGATAAGGCTGCTACTTCAAGTGGAAAAGTTGCAGATTCTTTATACAACTTAGCGTTAACTGGTGGTGACGGAAAGTATGGTTTTCCTGATATTGCAGAAACATTTAGTGGTACTAAAGCTGGAAATGTAGCAAATTATTATGCTGGTATTTCATATTTAAAAATGAAAAAATACGAAGAGGCTATCGAGTATTTAAGTAATTTTTCTTCTGATGATGAATTATTAGGACCTACTGCTTTAGGAGCTATAGGAGATGCTTTTGCAGATATCAATCAAGCTGAAGACGCTTTGGAGTACTATGAAAAAGCTGCCGCTAAAAAAGATAATGAGTTCACAGCACCTTTATTTTTATTCAAAGCAGGACAAACTGCAATGAGTTTAAAAAAATATAGCGTAGCTGAAAAACATTTCTCTCTTATTAAAGAAAAGTATTCAAATACCGATCAAGGAAGAGATATTGAAAAATACATTAACAGTGCTAAATACGCACAATAATAAAAAAACTGCCATTACCAATTAATATTACTTTTAATTAGTAATAGCAAAAAATAAAATATGGCAACAACAAATTTATCACATTACGATAAAGCTTCAATCCCAAACGCGAAATCATTTCGGTTTGGGATTGTTGTTTCTGAATGGAATCCAGAAATAACAGGCAGCATGCATCAAGGAGCAATTGAAACTTTTCTTGATTGTGGAGCAGAAAAAGAAAACATTATTTCTTGGGAAGTTCCTGGAAGTTTTGAATTAGTATATGGTTGTAAAAAGATGATTGAATCTCAAAAACTAGATGCAATTATAGCTATTGGAAATGTAATACAAGGAGAAACTAAACATTTTGATTTTGTTTGTGAAGGTGTTACTCAAGGAATAGTAGATTTAAACATTAAATATGATGTTCCTGTAATATTCTGTGTTTTAACAGATAACACCAGACAGCAATCTATTGAAAGGTCTGGAGGTAAACTAGGTAATAAAGGTATTGAATGTGCAGTGGCGGCTATTAAAATGGCAGCTATTAAAAATCAAGAAAGAAAATCTAGCTCATTAGGTTTTTAATTTCTTAAGCATAAAATAATTACAAGTCAAAAGTTAAACAATTGTTTTTCTTTTGACTTTTTTTATGGGCTACAATCACCAGAAATTAGCATACACTATTTTATCAACATTGTTTGAACACCAATCTTTAATTCAGTAACTTTGATTTTTTACTTTTTATGGTGTGATTTTTGTATAAATCCATCTAAAAAACAACAATTTTTATGGGATTTATTAAAAGAGAAAATAAAAAATTCGATTATACGCCTCGTTATTACAAAGGAGATGGAAATCCGTATGAAGTTAAACATAAGTTCGATGAATTTCGTACTACCGTAGGAAAAAGAAAAAGTTTAAAAGGAAAGTTTAATTCAGCTATTGATGAATTTAAAAATTCTAAGAACGGAGGATTTAATAGCACTATAGTTATTATTATAGTTATTCTTCTTTTGTTTTTTTTATTTATAATTGATTTTGACTTATCCATATTTTTATCAAAAGATAATTAATGTCTGATATAATACAACTATTACCCGATCATGTAGCAAATCAAATTGCTGCTGGAGAAGTGGTACAACGACCTGCATCTGTTGTTAAAGAACTATTAGAAAATGCTATTGATGCTGGTGCTACTTCTATAAAATTACTTTTAAAAGACGCTGGAAAAACGCTTATCCAAGTAATTGATGATGGAAAAGGTATGAGTACAACTGATGCTCGTTTATCATTTGAACGTCATGCTACTTCCAAAATAAAAGACGCTCAAGATTTATTTAACTTAAACACCAAGGGATTTCGAGGAGAAGCCTTAGCTTCTATTGCCGCAATTGCCCATGTTGAGTTAAAAACAAAGCAAGAGGATGAAGAGTTAGGCACACAAATAAAAATTGAAGGAAGTAAAATTACTTCTCAAGACACTATTTCAACTGCAAAAGGTACTAGTTTAGCTGTTAAAAATTTGTTTTATAACATCCCTGCTCGACGTAACTTTTTAAAATCTGACACTATTGAAACTCGACATATTGTTGACGAATTTCAACGTGTAGCTTTAGCGCATCCTGATATTACTTTTTTATTACATCATAATAATAATGAAGTATATCATCTTAAAAAAAGTAACCTACGCAAACGTATCGTTGCTATTTTTAGTCCTAAGATGAATGAAAAATTGGTTCCTATCCAAGAACAAACGGACATCATTACTATTACTGGTTTTGTAGCTAAACCTGAATTTTCTAAGAAAAAAAGAGGAGAACAATTTTTCTTTGTTAATGATAGATTTATTAAAAGTTCTTACTTAAATCATGCTGTAGTAAATGCTTTTGAAGGACTTTTAGAAAATGGATCACATCCTTCTTATTTTTTATATTTAGATGTACCTCCAAATAGTATTGACATTAACATTCACCCAACGAAAACAGAAATAAAGTTTGATAATGAAAAAGCTTTATATGCTATTTTACGTGCTACTATAAAACATAGTTTAGGTCAGTATAATGTTGCTCCTGTATTAGATTTTGAAAGAGATGCTAATTTAGATACACCTTATGATTACAGTAAAAAAGGAACTCCTTCTGTTCCTCCAATAACTGTAGACCCTAATTTTAATCCTTTTAAAACAGAGACTCAGTACGAATCAACTCCAACTATTAATTCTGGTTCTTCAAGTAATACTTCTTCAAGTTCTACCCAAAGTTATCAGGCTAACTTTAAAAAAGACCCAGGTAATTGGGAAGCCTTATACACTAGTAATATTGAACCTTTAGATCCTGTACCTCAAGAACAACTTTTTGAATCTTATCAAGAAACTGAAACAGGTAAAACATTTCAAATTCAAAAAAAATATTTGTTAAGTTCAATAAAATCTGGAGTTGTTTTAATACATCAATCATTAGCACATCAACGAATATTGTATGAAGAGTTTTTAGAAAACATTACCGTTAAAGAAGCTAGTAGTCAACAACTATTATTTCCTGTTAGTATTTCTTTTTCTTCTTCTGATATTGAAATGATATATACCATAAAATCAGATTTAGAAAGCGCAGGTTTTATGTTTGATGAATTTACCAAGGAGAGTGTTGTAATTGGAGGAATACCAACCTCTATTACAGAAAGTCAAATTACACTTATATTAGAACAATTACTTGATGATATTAAGTTAGAAGTTCCAGATGCAAGTTTTAGTCATTTTGATGTGATGGCTAAGTCATTTGCTAAATCATTGGCTATAAAAACAGGAACTTTATTATCAACAAAGGAGCAGGAAAACTTAGTAAACGATTTATTTTCTTGTAAAGAACCTTCAGTTTCTCCTTTTGGTAAACCAATTTTTAAAACATTAACCCTACATGAAATTGATGCTATTTTTAACAAATAAATAATTTT
>JBELFC010000080.1:0-14843 GCA_042093175.1 Tenacibaculum sp.
AAGCACCTAATAATACAACACCTGCATTATCTTCTTCTAAGTTTAATACGATACCTTCTAATCCGTTATCGAATTCAACTAATTCACCGTATTGTACATTTGATAAACCGTAAACACGAGCAATACCATCACCTACTTGTAATACAGTTCCTACTTCATTTAACGAAGCTTTCGCTTCGAAATTTGTTAATTGTTCCTTTAAAATTGCTGATACTTCAGCTGGTTTAATTGCTGCCATCTTATATCTTTTGACGTAAAATTAAATTTTTGGAATATAATGACTGTTGTCAAATTCTCTCCTTAATTCATTAAATTGATTAGAAATACTTGCATCATACTGCACATCTCCAACACGTAAAATAAACCCTCCTAAAATAGATGGATTTACTATATTTTCTATACTAGCACTGTTTCCTGTAAGGTCAACAATTTTTGCTTGTATTTTATCTTCTAACTCTTTAGTTAAAGCTACTGCAGTAGTAACTTTAGCAACTTGCATACTTTTATGATAATCATAAATAATAGTGTATTGCTTAGCTATTGGTTCTAACATAAGCATACGTTTGTTCTCTTCTAATAAATTAAACAAACCTTTTACTATAGTATCTACTTTATCACCAAAAAGCGCAACTAAAACTTTTTGCTTATCCTTAGCTTTGATTATTGGACTCTTTAACATGGTCTCTAAATCATCACTTTCAGCAATAGTATTTACGATTAGCTGCATGTTTTCATTTACTAAAGCATCATTACCTGATTCTTTAGCTAAATTTAAAACTGCTTTTGCATAACGTAATGCTGGTCTTGCTCCTTTCATCGATTAATTAGTTTAAAGTAACGTCTTGTAACATTCCTTCAACAAGTTTTAATTGTTCGTCTTGTGAAGCTAATTCTTTTTTAACAACAGATTGTGCTATACCTATAGATAATTCAGCAACATTCTTTTTTAACTCAGCAACAGCTGCTTGTTGTTCTTGCTTAATAGTTGCTTTAGCATTTTCAATCATGATAGAAGCTTGTTCTTGTGCTTCTTCTTTTGCTTCAGCGATAATGTTATCTTTAATTTCACGAGCATCTTTCATCATTGCATCTCTCTCTGCACGTGCTTCTTTTATCATCTTTTCATTATCAGCTTGCAAGTTTTGCATTTCTTTACGAGCATTTTCTGCTTGATCTAATGCATTCTGAATACCTTCTTCTCTTTCATCTAAAGAATTTAAAATAGGTTTCCATGCAAACTTTGCTAATAAAAATAATAATAGAATTAAGATAGTTAATTGCATTGCAAATAATCCTATCGAAAAATCATTAAAAATATCCATAATACTTAATTATTGTCTTTTTGTTGTTTAATTTTAAAAACATTTCTGCAACCAACCGTTGCAGAAAATGTTTTCGTTGTTTTTGTTTCGGAATTATTTTCCTAAAAGTAAAGCACCAAATGCTAATCCTTCTAATAATGCTCCGATAATGATCATCGCTGTTTGGATTTTACCAGCAGCCTCAGGTTGACGAGCAATTCCTTCCATTGCTTTTCCACCTATTTGACCTAATCCGATTCCTCCACCGATTACGATTAATCCTGCTCCAATTAAATTGTACATACTAATTGATTTATATTAAATTAAACAAATTCTTATTCTATTCTATAATAATTCTTAGTGATCATGTGCATGATCATGCTCTTCTACTGCCATTCCAATAAATAAGGCAGAAAGCATTGTGAAAATAAATGCTTGTAAAAAAGCTACTAATAATTCAATAATTGTTAAAAACATAGTTAACAAAAATGAAATACCTGTTGCACCTACTGTTCCAAATTCAGTTTTCAACAACACCATAAGTGCTGCAATACCCATTACTACCGAGTGCCCTGCTGTAATATTTGCAAACAAACGTACTAATAATGAAAATGGCTTAATTAGTAAAAACCCTGCTAATTCTAAAACAGCTAATACTGGTCTTAAAATCTTTGGAACACCTGGCATCCATAAAGTATGCGCCCAAAAATCTTTCGATCCGTTAGTTATATAAACTACTAAAGTAAACAATGCTAAACATACAGTTACTGCAATTTGACCTGTAACATTAAACCCTAATGGAGTTAACCCTAATAAGTTTAATATCCAAATAAAGAAAAACACCGTTAATAAATATGGCATAAATCTTTTATATTTTTTCTCACCAATATTTGGCCTTGCTATTTCATCTCTTACGTATAAAACCAATGGTTCTAAAACACGACCAACTCCAGTAGGAATCGCTCCTTTTTTATACCCTTTAGCTAACGAACCAAATCCTAAAAACATTAATAAACCAGCTAACAAGATTCCAAATACACTCTTAGTTATAGACAAATCTAAAACTTTATGTGCATTTGTAGCATGATGTGACTCATCAAAAGAAACTGTTGCAGCATCAGCATCTAACTCATAAATTTTACTATGAATTTTAGCCAACTTAACACCTCCAGCATCAACAACTAACTTACCATCATCATTATGATGAAATTTTGAAGACATAAATGTTTTTAAACCTTTACTAGTCCAAACTATTACTGGAAGAGGAAAGCCTACATGCTTACGTTCACCAGCATCATTTGAATAAGAAAACAATGAAAAATCATGTGAATCCGCTAAGTGATGCTTGATATAGTTTTTAATTTCTTCTTTGGTGTCTACTTTTCCACCGTCGTTTCCTGAAGATTTCTTATCTCCTCCACTAGCAAACACTCCAAAAGAAGTAAAAACTAATGCTAAAACTGTTAAAAATTTGATAGATTTTTTTGCTATCATCATACCTTTTTAAATATAGGGTTATGGTCTCTAAATTTCCGTGCAAAGGTAAACAATTAATTAAAACTACAAACCGTTTTTTTATTTAGTTTTTTAGAGAATGTTTTTATGAGATTCTTTTCTAGTTAAAACTAGTAAACTATTTGCTATTCAATAGCTTCGAAACTGCAATTGCCTCAATAATTAAAAACAAAAACAACGGAATTACTAATGAAAACCTTTCTGGCTTAGTAAGTTGTTCGTTACTAAAAACTGAAGCTTGAAAAACTAGCACGAAAAATCCTATTTTTAAAAATATGGAAGCTAAGTATGCATAACCAGCTTGATTGGGCATTTTGTCTGCCACAAATTCAACTATAAGATATACTATAGTTGCTGCTATTACATGGAATAAGTATACTCCTAGTAATGAAAATGATAATTGAATTTCTTTTGCTGTTATAGTATAATTATGCGAAAGATAACTTACTGCAAAAACTACAAGTATTGCAGCAAGAAAAAACAAAATTCGTTTAATCATTGTCTTTTGATATTTTTGTAACTTGTTGAATAACGGAGAACATTGCTAAAAAAACTGCTCCAAGTGTACATATCTTGGTATACAAACCTCCGTCGTTTTGATATTTGGTATCTAACCATTCACCTAGTAAATTTCCTAAATAAATGGTTAAACCCATTTGAAAAGCAATAGTTGTAAACCGAAGATACTTATTAAGCTGTTTTTTCGGTACGTTTTTGCCCATCTTTCTTCAATTCTTTTATTGCTCCTTTCATTGAACATGTTGCGTTAAAGGTTGCTCCTGGCTCAACTGACAACTTACCTATAACAACATCACCAGTTATATTAGCTGATGTTTTTACAGTTAGCGTATTTGACACTTGTAAATCTCCTGAGAATTTCCCCTCAATATCTGCATTCGTGCAATCTGCCTTTCCTTTTATCAATCCAGTTTCACCAATAATAATTCTTCCTTTAGTTTCTATGTTACCTTCTAAAGTACCATCAATTCTAAAATCACCTTCAGAAATAATATCTCCTGTAATTTTTGTATTCTTTCCAATTACATTTCTTTCTGAAACAGATTTAACACTCGTTTTTTTACTTTCTTTACTAAACATATTTATGGGGAGTTTTATAAGGTTGTTTATTTTTTTAATTTCTTCATTATCTCTTTTGCTTTTTTCCCTTCACTTGTATTTGCATAACTCAAAGACACAAATTCTAACGCTTTAGTATAAGCTTCTTTGTCTTGATACTTACCTATTGACAAGGCTTTAAGGAGTGCTAATTTAGGAATTAAATTTGAATTTTGTATTGATGGTGAAAAGTTATCTATTTCAACAACTGCTTCTTCAAATTTATTTTCTTTGTATAAATAATAAATCTCTTTATATTTTTTTACAACTTGATCTTCTTTTTTATTTTCAATTAATTTTTTATTCGGAGATTTTATTACTTGTGCAAATTTAGTATCAGGATACTTATTTAACACAATGGCTTTATACTCGTTGGCTTTTTCTTCATTATTTATCTCGCTATAAATCTGATATAAATGGTAACTAATTGCCAATTCCATTTTATCATCTTTTCTAAGTTTCTTTAACTTTTCAAGGTTTTTTATTGCTAATTCAGAGTTTTTAAATTGTTCTTTATAAATTAACCCTAGTTGATATAATGCTTCATTACGGTCATCACTTAGTTTATCAATATCCTTTGACTCTTTAGGAATGGCATCAATATATGTTGATAGTTCATATCTTGGATCAACTTTTACCTCTTTAAGAGAATCATCTTCAGAGCCTTCTTCTTCACCTATCACTGAGTTTTTATCTGATAATCTCCAATTATCTTCTAATGGTCTATTTCCCCATACTCTTTCAAAAGCAACTTTACCAAACGCTACACTTTGTGTATTATAAAAGTACCATTTACCTTTTTTATTACGGTTATTAGTACCGATACCTCCAAATGAGCTTCCAAAGTTTTGAGAGTTCAACATTTGTTGTTTATTTTCTTCGTCTTCTTTTTTTATTTTTTCAATATGCTTTTCGAAAAATGACACTTGTTCATCTTTACTCATTGCAATAAGGTTTAAAACACTATCGTTTGTTTTCACTGTTTCTTCAAACTTTCTTAGTGTAGTTAACCCTTTATTTTTTCTACGTATTCTACGTATTCTTTTTTCCTGATCGAACTCTTTGGATGTAACAGTTAAAACACTGTCATAATAAGCTCCAGCAGAAACGTACTCTTGTTTGTTAAATGCGATATTACCCAGTTGCTCGTATGTATATGTTTTTTGATAATCGTCATTATGTTTAGCTTCTAATGACTTTTTAAAGTAATTTATAGCGTTCTTCGTTTTATTTCTACCTACTTCTAAAACCCCTGCCTGATAATATAATACATTTAAAAACTTACGGTTGTCTGTATTTTTAATTAGTTTTTTTAATCTACTTAAAACCAACACTGATGATGAATCATTTGGCGTGTTTTTAGCTAATTCAACATTTGCTCTTATTCTATATTTATAAGGAGCTTTTCTGTAATCAGCTAATCTTTTAAACACCATTCTTGCTGAATCTTTTCTATCCAATTCACTATAAACTTGACCAAGAACAAACATATTTCTAGCTGACTGCTCTTTATTTTTAAATATTGTAACTGCTTTTGTTAAATGCTCAATTACTTTTTGAATTGTATCCGTTTTTTCATAGGCCATAGCCATAGCTGTATGTGCTTGTTCTCTTATTTCATCAGGAAGTTCTTTTTCATTTTCTTGAACTTCTAGTAAAAATTTCAAAGATTCTATTGCTAGCTTTTCATTATCTAAACGAATGTTTGTTTTCGCTCGCCAAATTTTAGTTTCATTAATTAAATTAGCATTTGGATAGTTTGCAATTACGTAATTGAAAGACTCTATTGCAGGAATAAAACGTTGCGTATAATACCTTGCTTTCCCTAATAATAAATAGGCGTCATCTATTTGACGATTTTTTTCATACCCATTAATATTCATTGAGTGCTTTTGAATGGCTTTTACAGCCTTTTCTTCAGCCTTATCAAAATTAGTAAGATTTTTATTTTCTTCTTCTGCACTGTCGTTCCCAAAACCACTTCCTGGTTTTAATGATACTTGTTGTATTTTTCTATCATTAAATGTAATTGGTTCAATAGCTAATCGTTTCCAAAAGTTATCTTTATGCTTATCTTCAATTTCTTTAAGCCCTTTTAAATACGCTTGCTCTCCATTGAACAGCACATTATATTTGGTAGTTAATGCATGGAAGTTTCGACTAATAATAGAATTCTTTTTCACACTACATGATACCATAATAGCTAGAACAATACTGAAAACTAATATATTGGATAGTTTTTTCATAAAAAATTACGCATTTACTTTAACAACAACTATACCTTTAAGTTATTGTGTAAATGCGTAAAAATAGTAATAAAATGGTAATTTTTATATTATGCTGAAAAATAGCTTTCCAATTCTTTTAAAGTTTCTGCTGATGTATTTATATCTTTTACAACATTTCCTTTATCTAACACAACTATTCGCTCACAAACTTCTGTTACGTGACTTAAATCATGACTAGATATTAACACTGTAACTTCTTTATTTTCTGTAAGTTTTTTAATGATTGTTTTTAATCTAATTTGTGTCGTTGGATCTAAATTAGCAAAAGGTTCATCTAAAACAACTACCTGTGGGTTCCCCATCATTGCTGCTATAATTCCAACTTTTTTCTGATTTCCTTTACTTAAATCTCTTAGGTACTTTTTCTTTCCTAAAATTTCATCATTAAAAAAATCTTCAAACTGACTTAAATAGCTTTTAACATCTGCTTTATTCATACCTCTTAAATCACCAACAAATTCAAAATATTCTTGTGGTGTTAAGTATCCTATTAAAAAACTTTCATCTACAAATGAACCTGTAAATGTTTTCCAATCTTCGCTTTTATTAACTAACACATTATTGTTAGAGATTTCACCCGTTGTTGGGCGAATTAAATCTAAAAGTATATTAAAATATGTTGTTTTCCCTGCTCCATTGTTACCAACTAATCCAAATGATTGTCCTGTTGGAATTTGTAATTCTTCTATACTTAAAACTTGAGCGTTCCCGTATTTTTTAGTAAGGTTTGTTACTTGTATCATAATGTTTTCTGATTAGTTTTCTTGATCAAATGCGTGAATCATAGCATACTTATTAGCTATGTATTTTTTAGTAATAGCTTTCATTATTTTTTGGTGAAATACAATTCCTAAAAGCCCTAATATAATTAATGAAATAATAGCTATTTCAAAGTTTACCAACCAATTTATAAGTCCAAATATTCCCATTGGAATTAGCATTAGAGGAATACCTATTATCCATTGAACTGCTCCAGTTCCTTGATAATTAAATGCAGCTTTTTCGTCTAAATTAATTTTCTTACGATTAAATGTACCTCCATACATAATTACATGTGTATTAACTCCAATATTATAAATAGCAGCTGCGAAATGTGCCAATAAAATTTTCCATCCAAAATAAACATATGGTATTCCTAATACGAAAAGGATAATCACACTCATGCTCATTAACATAAACTTAGATTTTAAATATCGTTCATATTTAAAATTTTGACTCATTATCATTTTATAATATCCACTATCCCAAGCCGGAATAAATTGCCCAAAGTTTATTAAAAAAATACCTGTAGTAAAGATCCCGATAAATGCAAAGAAAAATTCCTTGTCAGCATATTCTGGTTGTGGATAAAAAAACAATCCATATAAAAGCCCTATTATTAACATCCAAAGAGTAGATTTAGTTCTTTTATTACGCATAATTAATTTTAAATCTAATTGCATAAATGGAGCAATATCTCCAAAACGTTCCGTCCAAGTATAATCTGATGTTTTAGCTTCTTCTACCTTGTTTTGTACTGCCGAATCTAAAAACAAATTACTTTTTAAAATTACATAATTCACATAGTATAAACCAACTAACACTAAAAGAGGAATAGAAATTAAAATTGGATTATTAGATATTCCTAAAATTCCTTTTGAAATCAAGCTAGAAAAAGAAACTATATTAAAATAATCTAAAGCAAATAGTCCTGAAGCAATAGCTATCAATGGTAAAAAAGATAAATCGCTTTTAGCACTTGCATTTTCTATAACAAAATTCAAAAAATTAATGATTAGAACTACTACTATCATGGTTATCATCCATGTAGAAATTTGAACTGTATCATACCCTTTTGTTAATAAAACAACACTAAAAGGAATTATTGCAAACAACGGTAAAAAATTAAAAAATGAAACCGCAGATTTACCTAAAACGTAATTAATAATCTTATTCTTTTTTACAGGTAAAGTTAATAGTGGCTTTATGGTCATTACTGGTAGTTTCTGAAGAAAAAACCTTGCAATTAAATCACCCATAATCCAAAAAAACAAAAACCCGTTAACTATTATAAAAGGATCCTTTTCAGGAAACATTTTTTTTAACGCTGGAAATATTCCAATTCCTAACAACAGAAACATTACAACAAAATACAAAGCAAAAAAACCTAGTAAAATTTTAATACCAATACTTCTTTGCCAGTATGATGAACGAAAGTATTGTTTCCATTCTAAATTTAAAAAGCGTGTAATCATATTTGGTTAATTATTTAGTTGATGCTTATATGTATTGTTTTTGTCTGTTTTGTTACATAAAAAAAGTATCAATTTTAAAAATTGATACTTTTTTCTCACTCTATTTTTAAGATTAACTTTACATTTTGTTCACGAAATAATTATTAAAATTCCAATTATCAAGAATACAAACCAACCTGGGTGTTTACCTTTTGTTCCTATTAAAACCAAAATTGCTCCCAAAAACATGGTATAGGTAATTGATTTTAAAATAAAATTAATTATCTCTATTTCTTGAAAACGTTCAATTAATGATATTTTTATTAATAGAGCTGCAATACACCATCCAAAAACTGATGCTAAATGCCATGTTGACCACAAGATTCGCAAATGCCTTTCTCTTAGTTCTAAACTACCCTTTGAAGGAACTATTCTTCTTTTTATTCTTTTCTTTTTAAAAATTAAATATTCCCCTAAAACAGAATGAACTCCTCCTAAAAGAAAAGATAAAACACCGGCTATAAATAAATAATTGTTCATTTATATATTTTTAGTCATTTTCCCTAAATTTATTTTCTCTGCTTTTGTAAATTTAATCTCCCTAACATATTCCATGTTTTTCCACAAATATGTGTTTCCTTTTAAGCCTTTGGTTAATTTCATTCTCCTATTTAACCTTGAAATTTCTTTAGGTGTTGCTTTACGCTTTTCTCCTAATTCACCATAAAGTTTAATTCCTGGGTTTTTGGAAAATTCTCCTTTAAATAGAGATGATATCCAAAAAAATCTATGACTGTTAATGCCTAAAACACAAATGTTCTTTTTTTTACTTTCTTGTAATTTAGATGTAAACTTTTCAAAATAGAACCCTGCTTTATTATCATTCAAAAACATAGATCCAATTGGTGTTACTGTTGGGTTACCATCTGATGCTATTGACGCAATTGAAACATGAAAATTTGAGCTAAAACTTTTGTTAAAATGTGTTCTTATTTTTTTCCAATTTGTAATTAAATCCATTTATATTTTATTTACCTTTTATAATAGTATACTGTCTGGGAATTTCAAATCCTTTAAAACCATTTGTTAACCCATAAATAGTTAATAATGATAAAAACACCCCTAAAAATAAAATTATATACGATTGTTTATTAGGGCTTATACCAAATATTCTTTTTTTCATTTTAAAATTATGGATTGAAGCAATATGTCCAAAAAAAGAAATGATAGCTAATCCATAATAAGGGATAAAAAAAAGGAAAAGTGGAAAAGTATTTAATCCAGCTATTCCGAAAAAAATATTAGTGTCTAATTTTAAAAACAGTCTACCTACAAAAACAGCACTAAGATGAATAACAAAGAAAACAGCTATATAAGAACCACTCCATAACTGGAGTTTTTCAAAAAACGTCTTTGCACTATTTCTCTTAATCAAAAAAAGTTTTACTCCAGATATAATTTGAATTAGGACTGAAAACAACAACAATACTTCAAAAAACAAATTTCTATAAAACACACGAAGTATTTCCATAACTTCAATATGTTTATTTACCCCGGTCAAACTATATAGATGGTTATATAAATGAAGACTTATGAAAATAGTTATTATTATTCCAGATATAAAATGAATTCGTTTCACTTAGTTTTTTTACAAAGGTCTATTCATTTTATGAATTATCATTTGATTTATATCAAATTCGGCTATGTAATTTTCTAATTCTACTTAATGTTTCAAGAGTAATTCCAATAAATGATGCTATATGTGTCAAAGGTACTCTTTGAGTAATTTGTGGATAAGCCAATAAAATGTTTTGATATTTTTGTTCAGCAGATTGAAATTGCATTGATACAATTCTTGCCTGTAGTTTTAACATTGTTTTTGTAGCTACTTTATTTGTTAATTTCTCAAAATCATGATATTCATTTGATAGTTTAATTATATCCTCTCTTGAGGTTTCAAGCAAAAGCGTTTCTTCTAAAACTTCTATATAGTGTGGACTTGGAATTTTTTGAAAAAAACTATTAATAGCACATATAAAATCATTTTCAAAAGCAAACCAATCTGTAATATCTTTTCCATCTTTAAGATAATATGCCCTAGCACATCCTTTTACTATAAAGAACGCTTTATCAGAATTTTGCCCTTCCTTTACTAATACATCTCCTTTCTTTAAGCTTACAGTTTTAGAATATCTTGAAAATTTTACTTTACATTTATCGTTCAAAGGAGCGTATTTATCATTAACAATATTTATAATTTTTTCCTTATCCATTAGTATAATATTAAGGTTTTAAAAATAGCACAAGTACTTTAATGAAAACAATTTTTATTTATATAAAAAACAGAAACTGTTCTCTTTAAGAGAAAACAGTTTCATTATAATATTATTGGTCGATTATTTTTTATAAAATTATGCCCATTCACAAATTACCCCTCCCATTAATGCTAATGTTACAGTCCAATAACCAACATTTATAGCTATGTATTTAAATGATTTTCTTTCAAACAATGCTTTTGTACCTATAATAGGTAAAGCTATAAATAAACCGCTTATAACTCCATGTAAAACACCATGCTTAAATGTTCTAAAACGATCTCCAAAATTACTCATGAATTCTTCATAATAAGCAAAACCTCCACCTGTTTTTTCCATAAAACCTGGTTCTCCAGCTAATGTTGAAAAAACCCCTAATTGATGAATAACCAAGAATTGTATTGCAAAAGCAAGCATAATACTAAACACAAAACTTACTCCAAATATCAAAAGCATATTGCCTCCTTCTAAATCTTTTAAAGTAAAATTCATTTCTTTCATCCATGCCTTTTGAAAGAGCATTGGTCCGTACCAAAGAAAGCCTATAACCATAGGGATAAAAGCTGCACCTAAAATTGCTAAATAATTTGTTTCCATTACTTTAAGTTTTTAGTTAATTGTATCAAATATAATTAAAATAACTTTTCTTATTTCATAGCTCCATTAAAAACAAGTAAATATAAAAGCCTGTTTTTAAGATGTTATAACAAAAAACAGGGCTCATTAATTAGTTTAATGAGCCCTGTTATACTATTTTTATAAGGTATTCCTTATTTTATCTTCATTGATTTTGCAATAGCTTCTAATTCAAATAGAAAGTTTCTTTTATTTACTGAAGGAGCATAAGTAAACCCTTCAAAAACTATTAATCTATTGTTTTTTTTATCAACTACTGTATAATTTAAAAAAGGACCAGCCATGAAATCGTTTTTAACTTCCCATTTACCTCTAGTTTCATATGCTTTTTTTCCGTCAATTTCTGCTTTATAAGTAAAAGGAGTATATGCTTGTTCAGTAATCATATACATTCCTTCTTTACTTCCTGGAATATATTTTTTCCCAATAGAATCTCTAACCTCTGTGATATTATCAGCAACACTTCCTTCATCAATTAACGGAACACTATAAATTAAAACATTATTAGTTCCATCACCTCTTGCAATTCCACTTTTTAAATGCTGACGTAACCATAAAAAATCTCCAGTATCGTCTACTAATTTAAATCTTTTCGGAATATCAATTGAAATACCTAAATTTTGCGTTGTTTTAAATTTAGTTTCATCAAGACGTTCTTTTTTAAAAATATTTTGAATAAATTTAATATCTTCCTTTTGAAATATTTTAATTATCTCTTTACCTCTTTTGTTTATTAAATTTACGATTCCTTCTTCATTTTTAGCCGTAGCATAAACGATTACTTGAGGAGCTGCATATTTGTTTTTTTCAACAGTAACACTTTCCTTTTGCCCCTTTTTTATAAAAAGGATAGCTTTTCCGTTTCTCATAAATGATTTAAAGCCTGTAGGATCTATTTGACTCACAGAAAGTAACGTTTCAGGTTGTGGTAATCCAACCTGGTGTTCACCAAAAACAGTCCGTATTTCGTCTCCTATTTTACCTGCCCATTCATTACCCTTAGCAACCACTAAAATTTTATTAGTGTTTCCTATTGATGTTGGTAATGTCACACTAGATTTTGTTCCTTTTTCGCAAGAAATTAACAAAAGTGTGGCTATTAAAAATGACATTATTTTTTTCATATCTATTAGCTTTTAAATATTTTTAGCTTCATACCTGGTTTAAGATTTTTTATACTCCAAATATTATTCCATTTTTTAATTTGTTCGACAGAAATTTTTGGGTATTTTTTTGCAATAGTCCATAATGAATCTCCTTCTTTTACAATATATACTTCATGTTTCCCTTTTGGAAGTTTATTTTGTTTTTTTGAAACCTTTTTTGGTATCGCTAATCTTTTAGGATAAATACTTAAACGCTGCCCAATTTTTAAACGATGTGAACGCATTCCGTTCCAACGTTTAATATCTTTTACCCGTACTCCAAATTTATTTGCAATTTTACCTAAATAATCACCGCTACGAACTTTATAACGTATACGCCTATCCATTTCAAAATACTTAGGTAAAGGTTTTTCTCTTCTACTATCATCTTCATCAGCTAATGCATAAATTTCCTTTTCTTTTTCTAAAAAGGTTACCATTTCTTTACGTGGAATACGAACTGCGTAACTTCTGTTTTCTATAAATGGTATTATATCTAATTTATATGCAGGATTTAAAAAAGAAATTAAATCAACATCAATACCTGTTTTTTCAGAAATTTGATCAAAACTTATTGTTCTTTTTACATGAATAGTATCAGTTTCGAAATGAAAAATTTTAGGAGCTTCAGGATATAAATCATGTTTCTCAGCATATTCAAAAATATACATTGTAGCATAAAAAGCAGGAACATACCCCGCAGTTTCCCTTGGTAAAAAAGGTCTAATATTCCAATAGTTTTTATACCCTCCAGATCGTTTTATTGCTTTTGAAACATTTCCTGGCCCTGAATTATATGCAGCTAATGCTAAATCCCAATCACCAAAAATTTTATATAACTGACTTAAATACTTACATGCAGCAACAGTTGCTTTTACAGGGTCTTGTCGCTCATCAACATACGAACTTATTTTTAAATCAAATTGCTTTCCTGTTCCATACATAAACTGCCATAAACCAGTTGCACCAACATAAGAACGTGCATTTGGGCGAAGAGCAGATTCAACTATCGCCAAATATTTCATTTCTAAAGGAACATCATACTGATCAAGGTATTGTTCAAACATTGGAAAATAATACTTTGCTTTAGCCATTAAAGCAGGATAGTATTTTTTTCTATACTTTAAATAGCTGTTTATAACTTTATCCAATGACGGGTTATATGCTAAATTAAATGGAGTATTCGCATTTAAATCAACTAATCGTTTTTTAAGTAATTCTGTTGATAAAATTTTAGTGGAATTCCCAATAATGTCTTTATCATTTATTACATATTGAATACTATCAAACAATGAAGAATTAAACTTTTCTTCTACTAATAAACTATCAATTTTTTTTAAGTCAGCATCAGAAAAAAGGGCATCTATTTGTCTGTTTTGGGTGGTATCTTTCGCTATAAAAATAGAATCAACAGCTATTTCAACACTATCAACAGGAGTATAGATACTATCAATAGGCTGTTGCGCGATAACTGTTCCTGTAAAAACTAACAGTAGTTTAAGTAACGTTTTCATTGTTTTTCTTTTAAAAAGAAGGGTAGTTCAAATTTAATTATACATCTAATTCTACCACGATAGGGCAGTGATCAGAATGTTTTGCTTCCGGTAAAATATAAGCTCTTGTTATTTTTTCCTTTAAAGATTCAGTTACCATAGCATAATCTAATCGCCATCCTTTATTATTAGCCCTAGAATTTGCTCGATAACTCCACCAAGAGTATTCTTGTCTTTCAGGGTTCATAAAACGAAAACTATCAATAAAACCACTGTCTATAAACTTCCCTAACCACTCTCTTTCTTCTGGTAAAAATCCTGAAACTCCTTTCATTTTTGGGTTATGAATATCTATCGCTTCATGACAAATATTATAATCACCACAAATAATTAAGTTAGGAATTGATTTTCTTAACTCTGTAGCATACTCTAAAATCTCATCCATGTAATTAAACTTATAGTCTAAACGAGCACTATTAGTACCAGATGGTAAATACATACTCATAATAGAAACATCATCATAATCTACTCTAAGATTTCTACCTTCAAAATCCATTGTTTCAATCCCTGTTCCATATGCTACGTGTTTAGGTTCTTTTTTACAAAAAACAGCCACAGAAGAATAGCCTTTTTTTTCTGCTGAAAACCAATAATGATATGGGTAACCAGCATTTTCAAATTCGGTTACATCTAATTGTTCTTTGTGAGCTTTGGTTTCTTGAATGCAAATTACATCTGGATTTGCTTGTTGTAGCCAATCTAAAAATCCTTTTTTTAAAGCTGCTCTTATTCCGTTTACGTTATATGAGATTATTTTCATT
>JBELFC010000081.1:0-3849 GCA_042093175.1 Tenacibaculum sp.
CTTTCGTATCCTTCTCCTTCTAAAACTCCTCCTTCTACTAATACTTTTCCTCCTTCAGCTTTTGCTTTTTCTATTGCAGCTAAATAAGTATTTACAGCATCTTTATCAATTAATGGTCCTACGTGATTATTTTCATCTAATGGGTTTCCAATTTTAATTTGCCCATAAGCTCCAACTATCGCATCTCTTACTTTATCGTAAACTGATTCGTGAATAATTAATCTACGTGTAGATGTACAACGTTGACCACAAGTTCCTACTGCACCAAATACAGCTCCTGGAACAACCACTGTTAAATCTGCAGTTGGTGTAATAATAATTGCATTATTTCCTCCCAATTCTAATAAAGATTTACCAAAACGCTCAGCAACTGTTGCTCCAACAATACGTCCCATTCTTGTAGATCCAGTAGCAGATACTAATGGAATACGAGAATCTGTAGTAATATACTCCCCAACTTTATAGTCACCATTTACAATACAAGAAATACCTTCTGGTAAGTTATTTTCTTTTAAAACATCTGCAATAATATTTTGACATGCTACTGAACATAAAGGTGCTTTTTCTGAACCTTTCCATACGCATACATCACCACAAATCCAAGCTAAAGCAGTATTCCAAGCCCAAACAGCTACAGGGAAGTTAAATGCAGAAATAATTCCTACAACACCAATTGGGTGCCATTGTTCTCTCATTACGTGTCCTGGTCTTTCTGAAGGAATTACTTGTCCGTTTAATTGACGTGATAAACCTACTGCAAAATCACAGATATCAATCATTTCTTGAACTTCTCCTAAACCTTCTTGATAAGATTTACCCATTTCATAAGAAACTAATTTACCTAATGGCTCTTTTAATTCTCTTAATTTATTTCCAAACTGACGAACAATTTCTCCTCTTTGTGGAGCTGGCATTGTTCTAAAAGTTTTAAAAGCCGAAGTAGCGGCATCCATTACCTTATCGTAATCTTCTCTAGTTGTCGTTTTTACTTTTCCTATTAACTTACCATCAACTGGAGAGTATGATTCAATAATTTCTCCATTAGAAAAATTTACAGAACCAGTTGAAGTTCCATCGTTTATTTCTTTTAAGCCTAATTCTTTAATAGCTTTATCAATTCCAAAATCAGTCATTTATTTCTAGTTTAATTATTGTTCAACTTTTATGGAAACAAAACTACGAATAAAAATACATTTCAAAAATTAAACATTCAAAGGTTTTTTGTTGTTTTTTATAACTTTTTGTATTAAAAAAAACAAAAAGACTAATTACTAAAAAAACCATCTATAAAAACAAACAGTTTATATAGATGGCACACTTTAAAACCCAGAAGTAGGATTATTGAATTGTAAAAACTCAATTTATTTATAAATCTAATTTCCCCTTAAAAAATAGATGCTTTTTATAAAACACTCAAATACTTAGTATTTACAAGTAACCTACTTCTTTTTTGTAAAAACAAATCAATTATTCTACTATTAATTTCTTAGTCATTCCATTAACATTAATAAAGTATACTCCAGTTTTTAGATTTGGAATAGCTATTTCATGCTGTGAATTAAATGAATTTAGTTTTAATTTAGTTAATATCCTTTTAACAAGAATATTTCCTGAAAAGTCAGAAATATTTACATGAATCTTAGTTTCTTTAAAATTATTAAAAGATACTATTACCACTCCTTCTTTTGCAGGGTTTGTCATTATATTAAAACTTTGTTTTACACTTAAGTTGTTGCAAGGACCTAAGTTTGTCCAATAACCATAAATTGGAGCCCACCAAACTGTAATTTGTGCCTCAAACACACTTCCGTTGTATACAACTTTATCACCTTTTTGGTAAAAAACACCACTTCTATATTCTGCTATTCCATTACATCCTCCAGTAGTGCCTTCAGTTACAAAACTAACGGTATTTGAATATGGCGACTTATCTCCATTACTACAAGTATAACGAACTCTTAATTGATATGAGGTACTAGCACTTAAATTAGTAAATGAATACGATGGGCTAGATACGTTAACTAAACTATAACTGCTATCAGAAGATTTTTTATATTCTAATTCAAATGAATTTACTCCTAAAACTGGTGACCATGAAACATCTGCACTATTTGTTGTAATACTAGAAATATCAATATCATTAATTGCTTCACAAACATTTATATCATCTTGTAAAGTAGTAAACCTAATTTCGCTTGAATAAGGTGAATCGTTTTCTAAAGCTGAAAAACTTGAAGAACATGGTCCTAAATCTTTCCATAAGTATGAATGTGTATTACCAGTAGGGGGAACATTGTATAAATTATCAGCTAAACTTTCATATTTTTTCCCATTATAAGTAACCTTATCACCAGTCATATAAATAGACGGATACGATTGATATGCTGAAACACCATCACAGCCAGTATCACCACCACCGTCATTACAACTATATTTAATTCTAGCTAAGTAAGTTGTATTTGGTAATAGCCCATTAATTGAAATAGATGATCCATTTGCTGAGGTAATTGTATAACTATTACTAGTTTCTTTTCTATATTCAACGGTGTATGAATTAATAGAAGGAACGCTTTTCCAAGAAAGAACTACAGAGTTTTTAGAAACATTAGAAGTATTTAATCCAGTAACTGGATCACACTTAGGTGGCTCTATAATATCTTTTGTTCTGAATGAAATAATAGATGAATATGTAACTAATTTCCCATCACAAGCATAAGTTACTCTAACTTGATATAATGTATTTGAGCTAAGACCCGTCAAGGTTTGAGAAACTCCATTTACAGTGTTTTGGGTATAATTAGTATCTGTAGATTTCTTATATTCAAGTTGATAATTAGAAACCCCTGATTTAGCAGTCCAATTTATAGTTGCACTTGCAACTGACACATTTGAAGCTATTACATTTTCAATCACTGAACAGTCAGAAGTACTACACCCAGACCCTGAATATTTTGAGCCGATACCTACAGCATACATTGCATTAGTAGTAGCTACTAATTCACAAGAATTTGCTCCATATAAATCGGTTGCTGCATTTATCACTGCATTTCTTGCTGATGAATAATTAGAACTTGAAGTTAAATACCTTGTAAGTGCTCTGTAGGCAACTTGAGCTGCTTTTTCTATACCTATTCCTTTTACATTATATGAACTTCCTTTATCATTTGAACCTTGCTTACCTTGTGATAAAATATAAAACCAGTGATTTAATACTCCACTATTAATATGAACACCTCCATTATCACCAGATCCAGTATACCAATTTGTACCATTATAAGTATCAGGTTGCCTATGTTGTTTAGGGTTTGATAAAGAACGTTGAAAAGAAATATTTTCTCCTAAAGTCCAAACATTAGAGTCTAACCTATTAAACGCATAATATTCAGCATAACATCCAAAAATATCACTAAATCCTTCATTCATAGCGCCAGATTCATTTCTATACACTAAACCCGCTGAGGTCTGAGTAACTCCATGTGCTATTTCATGACCAACTACATCAAGAGGAGTAAAAGGAGCTCCACTTGAAGCATTTCCAAAATATGTCCAAGATCCTACCCAGAATGCATTATTATCTGCTCCTTGACCTGAGCCATTAACGAATATATTAACTTTTCCACCTGAACCGTTATAGCTTGACCTACCAAAAACACTTTTAAACATGTCCCATGTTTGTTCTGCTCCCCAATAAGCAGCCATATAATAACCTTCATTACCAGAATTTCCAAAACCATTAGCAGTAGTACTAGAAATGACAGAACCTCCAGATGGTGGTGTACTTCCAAAACCTATACTTCTACCGTTTAAATTAGTAATAGAGATATTTCTGTTTCCTGTTTGAGAAGCAGT
>JBELFC010000081.1:3949-14642 GCA_042093175.1 Tenacibaculum sp.
CAGGAAAAGCTGAATGTTTTAATACCTCAGTAAAAACAGTTTCTCCATTTGATGCGTTTATATATACTTTTTTTCTTTCAAAAGGCTCTTCAGAATATAAATCAAATTTATACACCAGCTCTAACTCACTTGAATTTAAGTTATTTCCCTTGGTTATATATACTAAATTAGTATCTTTTGTCTTAGATTTCATTTGATTATGACCCCAAGAAAGGGCTTTTCCTTTCAATTCTTTCAAAGCAAACCTTAACGCTTGATCAGATGACATACTTGATTTTTTTTGAATTCCAGTAGTTTTTAATATTGTTTTAAATATTTCACCATTTACTGAGTATACTTTTCCTTTTCTAGCATGTAAAACATAGTAGGCATTTTCAACTGGTATATCATTTAAATACTGTTGATATTTTATATGAGTTATACCAAGTTCATCCGTTTCATTAGACACTTCAGTAAAAGTAAAGTTTGAAGAAATTTTAAAAGTCTTTCTTAAAAAATCGATTGCTGAATTAATAGCTGGCTGACTATTTTCTTGTATTTGTATGTACCTAGGAGCCAAACCTTTTTCTCCGTTTTGAAGAATAATAAAATTGTTTTGGGAATACGTTATTCCAGTTATCATTGATAAAAACACAACGATTAAAAGTTTGTTTAATTTTGTTTTCATTGTTTAGAAAGGTTTATGATTAAAACCGCTAATTACCACAAAAACAAAAAATTAAACAAAGTAACAATGTCTCTAAACATGTTTAGAGACATCTCAAAAAATCGATACAATTAATAACTTATAAATAAATACTATTTTATTTATTTTTAATAAAATCATGTGGTGAAACCCCCACAATTATTTTAAAGTTTTTATAAAACGAAGCTCGTGAATTATACCCTACTTCATGAGCTAAAGCTTCAATACTATATTTTTCATATTTTTTATCTAAAACTAATCTCTTAAACTCTTCAATTCTGTATTCATGTACAAACCTGTTAAAATTCTTGTTTTTAATTTCATTAATCGATTTTGAAATTAATCGATCTGGGATTTTAATATAGTTTGACAGAAAAGTTAAATTTAGTGAAGGGTTTAAATACAATTTTTCATTTGTCATATAATGATCAATTGTTTTACAAACATCGATAAGTTCTTTTTGAATTTCATTCAAAGAAACTTTATTTAAGTTAATAACGTTTGATATGTTAATTTGAATCAAACTAGCAATAGTTATATAGTATAAAGAAATCAAAAATAGTACTTCAATTAATATGTGATAACTTTTACTATTCAAAAATAAAAAACGCCCAAAAAACCCTAAAAAATTTAAAGCTATACATATTACACAAAAAGCTGTAAGCCATAAAAGTGTTTTATACTTTACATCCTCATAGTGCTCTAAAAGTTTCTTTTTATGTATTAAATTAATTTTAATTATTCTGATACAGAAATATCCTATAAATATTGAAGATGAAAACATATAAACATCCATAAACCCATAAATAAAAAGTTTTTCAATAAGGCTAGGAACAAACCAAACAAGAATAAACAATACAGAGAACACTACTGTTTCTATAATTGCTAGCAGATAATATTTAAGTTTGTTTTTTATTATAACTCCAGATGTTTCTGATGCATAAAAAAATAAGAAAACAATAGTTAAAAAATTAAAATTTACTGGTAAAAAAATCAAGTGAATATTATGATACGTTCTTAACAAAATTATTTTTACTGTTTCAATAAAAAGGGTAAGAAAAAAGAAACCTAAATACCTATTTAATTTAAATTTTTGAGATTTGTATAAAAAAAATATTAATGTTATTAGTAATGTTTGTACGCTACTTATAAAGTAACAGGAATTTAACATGATATTTGTTTAGTTAGTTCATTTTGTTTGGAATTTAACTAAGATAAATAATTAATTATTAATATTTTAAAAACAAATAAACATCAAACAAATAATTGAATTTTGTTAAAAACTAAAATATTAAAAGTAACATAAAATTGAAAAGTCATATTTTTGATATCAAATTAATTATCAAACACTAACACAAAAAATGAAACAAATAACTACTATTTTAGTATTGCTGTTGTTTTTAAGCAGTTGTAAAAACGATAAAAAAGAAGCGATTAAAAATATTAAAGATATCAAACAAAATGAGTTTGCTATTATTATTCACGGTGGTGCTGGTACTATTTTAAAAAAGAATATGACTCCAGAAAAAGAAAAAGCATACCAACAAAAATTAGAAGAAGCTATAAAAGCAGGATATTCGATTTTAAAAAAAGGTGGTTCGAGTACAAAAGCAGTCGAGGCATCAATACATATTATGGAAAACTCTCCTTTATTTAATGCTGGTAAAGGTGCTGTTTTCACAAATGCTGAAACCAATGAAATGGATGCTTCTGTAATGGAAGGTAAAACTCTAAATGCTGGTGCTGTTGCTGGTGTTAAAACAGTTAAAAACCCAATATCTGCAGCTATTCAAGTTATGAATAACTCAAACCACGTATTATTATCAGGAATTGGTGCTGATAATTTTGCTAAAGAAAAAGGATTGAAGATTATGGATCCAAGTTATTTTTATACTGAAAAACGATTCAAATCTTTACAACGAATAAAAGATAAAGAGAAGACACAATTAGACCATGATGAAAAATCTGCATTTTATGACACTGATATTAAAGATAGTAAATTTGGTACTGTAGGTTGTGTTGCCTTAGATAAAAAAGGAAATATCACTGCTGGTACTTCAACTGGTGGAATGACTAATAAGCGTTGGAATAGAATAGGAGATTCTCCTATAATTGGAGCAGGTACATATGCAAATAATGCTACATGTGGGGTTTCTTCTACAGGATGGGGTGAATATTTTATTAGAGGTGTTGTAGCCCATGATATTGCAGCACAGATGGAGTATAAAAACGTTTCTTTAAAAGAAGCCACCAATGATGTTATTCAAAACAAACTTACGAATCTTGGTGGAACTGGTGGTATCATTGCTCTTGATAAAAATGGTAACATGTCGTTTGAGTTTAATACAGCTGGTATGTATAGAGCATCAATGAATGATAAAGGAGAATTAATCGTAAAGATTTATAAAGAATAAAAGCTGTTTCTTTCCATATTAAAACCCACATTTTTCATGAAAAATGTGGGTTTTAATTTTGCTGTATGATATACTATTCACCTTCAAGTTTCATGGAAAGTTCGAGCCATCGTTCTTCTTTTTTTTCTAAACTATCTATTGTTTCTTGAAGTTCTTTTGATTTATCATTAATCTCTTCAGGAGAATATTCAACATTCATAAATTTCCCTTCAATCAATTGTTTCTTTTTTTGAAGCTTTTCAATATCTTTTTCTAATAAGCCCCATTCGCGCTTTTCATCAAAACTTAATACTGCCTTTTTAGCTGTTTTAACAGGCTTTATAACTTCTTTCTTTATTTCCCTTGGTTCTTTTACCTTTGAGTCTTCATAAGCCCTAAAATCAGAGTAATTACCTGGGAAGTTATCAATTTGTCCTTCACCTCTAAACACAAATAAATTATCAACGATTTTATCCATAAAATAACGGTCGTGAGATACCACCATTAAGTTACCAGGATAATCTAACAAGAAGTTTTCTAATACATTTAAGGTTACAACATCTAAATCATTTGTAGGCTCATCTAAAATTAAAAAATTAGGATTCTGTATTAAAACAGCACATAAATACAATCGTTTTTGCTCACCTCCACTTAATTTTTCTACAAAATCATGCTGCTTTTTCCTATCAAAAAGGAAACGTTCTAACAATTGTCCTGCTGATATTTTTCTTCCTTTTGATAATGGAATATATTCACCAAACTCTTTAACTACTTCAATTACTTTTTGTCCTGGTTTTATTTCAATACCATTCTGAGTGTAATATCCAAACTTTACAGTTTCACCTATAACAACTTTTCCACCATCTAAAGGTATACCTCCAGTTAGCATATTTAAAAAAGAAGATTTTCCTGTACCGTTTTTACCAATGATACCTATACGTTCTCCACGCTTAAAGACATATTCAAACCCGTCTAAAATTACTTTATCATCAAATGATTTTCGCATTTTATGAAGTTCAATAATTTTACTTCCTAAACGCTCCATATTAATTTCTAACTGAACTTCATGTTCGTTACGTCGTTTATGGGCTTTTTCTTTAATTTTATAAAAATCATCTGTACGAGATTTAGATTTTGTAGTACGTGCCTTAGGCTGACGACGCATCCAGTCTAATTCTTTTTTAAATAAACTTTTTGCTTTCCCTAAATTGGTTGCTTCAAGTGCTAATCGTTCTTCTTTATTTTGTAGGTAATATGAATAATTCCCTTTGTATTTAAATAACTTTCCTTCATCTAGCTCTATAATTTCATTACACACACGCTCTAAGAAATAACGATCATGCGTAACCATAAATAATGTTATTTTTTCTTTAGCAAAAAAAGCTTCTAACCATTCAATCATTTCTAAATCTAAATGATTGGTAGGCTCATCCAAAATTAATAAATCTGGTTTTTTAATCAATACGATTGCCAATGCTAAGCGTTTCTTTTGACCTCCAGAAAGTTTACCTACTTTTAATTGTAAATTTTCTAATTTTAATTTAGATAAAATTTGCTTGTATTGAGTTTCAAAATCCCATGCATTATGTTGTTCCATTAACTCAAAAGCTTCTTGATATGCTTCTGCATTATCTGGATTATCTAATGCTTTTTCGTATTGTTGAATAATCGATAAAACTTTGTTATCTGTAGAAAAAATTGTTTCCTCAATAGTTAAATTGGCATTTAAATTATCTGCCTGAGATAAATAAGCTATATCAATCCCTTTTCTACTAACTACTTGTCCAGAATCAGCTTCGTCTACTCCTGCTACTATATTTAAAATAGAGGTTTTACCACTACCGTTTTTAGCAACAAAAGCTATTTTTTGATCTTTATTTATTCCAAAAGAAATGTCATCAAATAACACTTTTTCTCCATAAGCTTTTGCTATATTCTCAACCGATAGGTAATTCATCTTCTAAATTTTATACAAAGAAACAAAAACCCAAACAAAATGCTTGAGTTTTAAAAACTATTAATTTAAGATATCTTGCTTTTTATTTTACTTTGAGTTTACAAATTACAGTTTCTTCCATTCTTTTAAATCAAATTATATAAGTTTCTGTTTTTAATCATTACTATTATAAATGCTAGATGAAATAGGTTAGTAATTCTTTAAGAAAAAAAAGTTAACAAAAATGAATAAAAAAACCCTGAGCTTTTGCCCAGGGTCATCATTAGTTAAAGAAAGAAGGGTTTTAAAAAATTATCTTTTAACTAATTTAGTAGTCAATGATTTTTGACCATCATTTGCTTCTAATAAGTAAATTCCACTTTTTAAACTAGAGATATTTACTGTGTTATTCATAGTTTCACCTTTTAACACAACTTGACCAATTGTATTAGTGATTCTGTAATTTACATTTTCATTGTTACCAAACTTTACAATAATGCTGTTAATTGCAGGATTAGGATATGCAATTAAACTTGGTAAACCATCTCTATCTAATGGTTCAGCAGATAAATCATTTGAAGAAGTAGTTCCAGCTAAAGAAGAAGATGAACTAACGATATTAACCGTATAATCTTCTACTTCACCATCAGCAAATGTTTCACATGCTGTAGACGCTGCGTTATACTTCATAGAAACGCGCATTCTTGTTTGACCTAAAGTTGCTCCTGCAGGTATTGATATATTTGCAGATCTATTTGAAGCTGAACTAGAAGAACCTAAAGAGGTTTGCTCACTACTTTCAAAAGTTCCATTTCTATTATAATCAATCCATACTGTAAAATACTCAGTATAAGAAGAACTATTAAATCCTGCACTTACTACAATTTGATTAGTAGTTCCTTGAGTAACTGTGGCTACCTTAGAAGTAAAATCACCATACCCACCATTTGCAGCAGTTGTATTTGTCATTCCTCCGAAAGAAACATAATCAATCCATTCATAAGTAACTCTATTTCCTTTTGAAGCACAATAATTTACTACATTACTCAATGTTGTAACATTTACTACATTACTTGCAGAAGAAACGTTTCCAGCAGCATCTTTTGCCTTAACTGAGAATGTATATGCAGTATTTGCCGTTAATCCTGTTACATTATAAGAAGTAGTTGTTACAGTTGCTAACTTAGTAGTACCTCTAAAAACATCATATCCAGTAACCCCTACATCATCAGTTGAAGCAGTCCAACCTAATGTTAATGAAGTTTGAGTAACACTTGAAGAAGTTAAACTACTAGGAGCTTTAGGTGCCTGTGTATCTGGCCCATCATTAACTGCTGTTACAGATAAATCATCAACAGCGATATCACTAGACCAACCACTACCAGTTGTTCCTACAATTCTTAACTTAACATTAGCACCTAAATAAGCACTTAAATTAACATTAATAGAATTCCATTGGTTTCCTTTACTTCCTGAATCAGACCATAAGTCAGTCCAAGTTGTTCCATTCGAAGATCCTTGAACTTTTAAAGATCCTATATTATTTCCATACATATGGTTTTTGAAACTAAAAGAAGCTGAAGATTTATCAGATAAATCAAAACAAGCACTTTCTAAAATAGCTGTTGCATTTGCTCCAATTTTTCCTGGACTATTATTCGTTGAAGCTTCTAAAAACATATAAAAAGAACCTTGAGTTGCTGAACTTGGTCCAGTTCCGTTAGATGGTGTACTACCACTTTTTCTAACCCAGTTTCCATCATCACCAGTAACTTGTACCCATCCATCATTAGATTCAAATCCTTCACTATAAGGAAATGATGTAATTGTAGATGAACAAGACATTGTAATAGCTGTAGTAGTAGCACTTGCTGTATTACTTGCCGCTGAAATATTTCCAGCTGCATCTTTTGCTTTTACCGTAAAAGTATATGCCGTACTTGCTGTTAACCCTGTTACATTATATGAAGTCGTTGTAGCCGAACCTATTTTAGTAGCTCCTCTAAATACATCATAACCAGTTACTCCTACATTATCAGTTGAAGCTGTCCAGTTTAAAGTTAAACTAGTAGCAGCAATTGAACTAGTTGCCAAACTAGCTGGTGCTGTTGGTGCTTGTGTATCAGCTACTGCATTACTTGTAAATGTTCCTGTAAATACTCCTCTACCATACGTAGATGCAATTACTTTATTAGTTGCATGGTTTCCACTTACATTCCAATAATCAAATGAAGTTACACTAACATCACTCATTCCATTGTATGCTTGTGTCCAGTTTGGATTAGCATCATTAAAGTTTGACGTTGACCAAACTCCTAATTGTGTAGCTAAAATAGCTTCAGTTCTATCTAATGGGTTTTGTAATAAATCTCTTACAGGAATATTTGGTAAATTTCCTTCTTTATTAACCCAATTAGTTCCTCCATTTGAGGTAGCCCATACACTAGTTACACCATAATTATGAATTGTAACAAAAATATCATTAGCGGTAGCTCCAAATCTAACAGATGAAACAGACCCTACAAAAGGAGTATTAACTTGACTCCATGTCGCTGTTGTATTTGTAACATTTGTTAATTTTAATAGGGTTCCATTAGTCAATCCAACATACCATGTATTATTAGCAAACGGTGAAGCTCTAAAAGCTGAAGGAGCAGCTGTTAATAAATTATTTCTAAGCTCTCCGTTCGTATTAGCAGCTACATTAATACTTCTTATAGAACGATGTGTTAATGCTCTTGTAGTACAATCAAAAGGACTTCCATCTGTTAAAAGTCTGTTAGCACTGCTATCATAATCCATAGGGTTAACAAACTGTCCAGAACATTGATTGTTAAATATAGTAGTTGCTCCTCCTTGTATTCTACTTACTCCATTCCATGGTAAGTTAAAACGATAAATTACATTATTTACATAAGTAGCAATCATGTACTGACCATCTTTGTCAATAAACGTATTAAATCCGTCACCTCCAGAAACTTCTGTAGAACTATTAACACCTGCAACTGCATTTCTAAATCCTTGTGTACCGTTATCTTGAGCTCCAGCACTAAAAATTCCATTTACGTCTCCAACTCCATCTGGTCCAATACTTGCTTTTACAAATTGTGTTACGTTATAACCTTTATTACGTACATTTATATTAGTTCCTGAATTTCCAGAATAATAAACTCCTCCATCATTTCCAAATAATATTTTTGATGAATCATTATTTCCAAAAGCTATCGAGTGTTGATCAGCATGTACATTTTGATGACCAAAACCTCCATACCAATGAGATAATTGAGACCATGATGTTCCTCCATTAGTAGTTTTAAATAAATCAATACCACCAACATAAACGATATTATCATTTGTAGGGTCAGCTTCAATTACTAAATCGTAAAATGCTTGTCCCCTTGTAAAATCTGTTGCAGATATATTTGTATCTGAGTCATTTGGTAATGACGTTGAAGTTACTGAAGTAAAACCATTTGTTGTCTTATAAATATGAACCGGAGCAGCAGAAGTTGTTCCTTGAGTTAATGCATAAATTTTATTAGCATTCGTAGCAGAAGTTTCTAACTCTACTCTATTTGAATTTGTTAAAGGAGAAGCTGCAGCTTCTGTCCAAGTAGAACCATTTGTTGAACTATATACTCTACCTCCACTATTTGCATCTAAAGCAGATTTAATCGTTCCCATCCAAATGGTATTATTAGCACTTACCTCTAAATCATTTGGTACATAATAATAATCGTTACCACTAAAAGTATATTTCATATTAGCAGATTCAATTCTACTCCAAGTTGTACCGTTATTTGTAGAACGATATATACCTGCTGATTGTAATCCTAACCAATTCTTAGGGCTAGATGAATCTCCGTACACATGAGCTCCTACGGCTACAAATAATTCAGTAGACGCACCATTATCCCATGCTAAAATATCATTTACATAATGTATTCCTGAAAGGAAAATATTACTTGCATTATGATTAATAATTGCTGTACCTGAAGCTGGTATATTAATAGCATTCCATGTAGTACCCCCATTGGTAGTAACATAAACTCCATTACCTACAACATCACCAGCAGTATATTGTTCTCCAGTACCCACATACCATGTGTTAGAGTTTCTAGGATCAACAGTAATAGAAGTTACTGATAAGTTACCTGGTACATTCTGTACTCTTGTCCATTGAGTATTTGCATTACTAATGTTTGTGTTTTTCCATAAACCACCACTTACACCACCAGCGTATACTGTATTATTTGTTGCATCATTTGGATCAAACAAAATTACTCTTGTTCGTCCTCCAACATTATTAGGGCCTCTTTCTACCCAAGAATTACCAGCGTCTCCAGGACCTCTTTGTTGTGTATTATTTCCTTTAGCTGATCTGCTTTTTAATAAATCTTCTCTTAACTTAGCTAATGTTCCATCTTCCATTTGTCCGGTAGCTGGGTTCATAGTAAGTAATTGCATTTGATCATAATATCTATTAGGAGGTAATCCTTTCAATTTTCTTTCTTTTTTCCCCCATTTTAAAGATTCATTTAAAGGACTCTCGTCTAAAAAGGTTTTGTGAACCTTTCGCTGTTCAGCTATTGTAGCTGAAACGTCTTGTTTCTTTAAATAATCAGATCCAATAATTGAAATTGCTGCAACTGATAAGCCGCCAATCAAAAACTTAAATTTATTGTTCATTTGATTAATGTGATTAGTAAAAAATAGCTAGGGATGACTCCCTAACTATTTTTTTGTTTATAAATAAATGTGTAGATTATTTTTTTACAATCTTAGTCTTTAATGATTTTTGGCCATCATTAACTTCTAACATGTATATTCCAGAATTCAAGTTTGAAATATCTAAGTTTCTAGATTTCATTTGTCCAGATTTCACAACACTTCCTATAGTATTTACAATTCTATAAGTCATATTTTCTGATTTTGATGCAAACTTAACTTGTACGAAGTTTGTTGCTGGGTTAGGATACGCCATTAGGTCTAATACATTTTGATTAGAGAAAGGCTCTCCTGTTACAGTAACATCTGAGAATGTAGTTAAACTAGCACTAGAAGCAGTAATATTTACTGTATAATCTTCTACTTCTCCATCTCCAATATTAGCTTCACAAGATGTTGGTGCTGAATTGTATTTCATAGAAACACGCATTCTTGTTTGCCCTAATTTTGCATTACCTGGTATTGTAATATTTGCTGTTCTGTTTCCTGAGCTTGTTGAATTACCTGAAGTTACTTGTTCTCCACTATCAGTAAAGTCTCCATCTCCATTGTAATCTATCCAAATAACAAAATACTCATTGTATGCAGTACTTCTAAACCCAGCACTTACTACTAGTTGATTAGTACTCCCTTGAGTTACAGTTGCCACTTTAGATGTGAAATCTCCATATCCTCCGTTTGCTCCTGTGCTATTAGTCATTCCTCCAAATGATACATAATCAATCCATTCGTAAGTAACTCGCGTACCTTTTGAATCACAATAATTAACTACAGTTCCTAAAGTAGTAACACTTGCAGTATTACTTGATGATGATACATTTCCTGCTGCATCTTTTGCTTTTACCGTAAATGAATATGCTGTATTTGCTGTTAATCCTGTTACGTTATAACTTGTAGCAGTGGTAGTTGATCCTATTTTTGTTGATCCTCTAAAAACGTCATATCCTGTTA
>JBELFC010000082.1:0-14598 GCA_042093175.1 Tenacibaculum sp.
AAGGAGGAAAAGTATTAGTAGAAGGAGGAGTTTTAGAAGGAGAAGGATACGAAAGTGGATGTTATGTTAAGCCAGCGATTATTGAAGCAGAAAATCATTTTGAAATAGTACAACATGAAACATTTGCTCCAATTTTATATTTAATGAAATATTCTGGAGAAGTAGAAAATGCTATTGAATTACAAAATGGTGTAGCACAAGGTTTATCATCTTCAATTATGACAAGTGAAATGAAAGAAGCTGAGAAGTTTTTATCATATGCTGGTTCTGATTGTGGTATTGCAAACGTAAATATTGGTACTTCAGGTGCTGAAATTGGAGGTGCTTTTGGTGGTGAAAAAGAAACAGGTGGAGGACGTGAGTCTGGATCTGATGCTTGGAAAGTATATATGCGTCGTCAAACAAACACAGTAAATTATTCTGATGAGTTACCATTAGCTCAAGGTATCAAATTTGATTTATAACAGTGTTTTAATAATACTAAAAACCCCATTTAAATATTTTAAATGGGGTTTTTTTATTGGGTTTAAGAAAAATTATTGCATAATTACATCTTTCCCTTTTTTTATGTTTTCTATTTTAAAATATTTCGTTTTACCAGCTTCTTTATAGCTTAAAACAGCTTCATTGTCTTTCAATTCAAAAGGAAATTTCTTTTCTGTTTTTGGAGTAGTATTACCGTATTCTTTTTTAGGATCATCATGTAATTGTAAGTCATACTTAGTATTTCCTGAAGAATAATAGTGTCTTCCAATAATATATTTTGAGTTTTCTTTAGTTTCTATAGTTACGTCTATAATTTTATTCATAAAATAGAGTTTTTCAAAAACTACTTTTTTTGGAGAAGAAAAAGCTACTTTTACATCTGTACTGTTATTACCAGGCATACCACCGGTGATATTTACATAGCTAGCTCCTTTAATTGTAAAAGGAGGAGTTTTTTCAAATTGCATGCTAGCGCACTGAGAAAAACTAATAGTTAAAACTAATAGACTGAAGAGTTTCATTATTTTCATTTTGTATTATTTAGTTTCATTAAATTCAAGGAGTATGCCAAGTTACTAATTTATTATAGATTAAAAAATGTTGAATTATAGTTATTGGGAGTTAAAAGAGTGGTTTTCTAATATTGATTTTACCATTATTGGAAGTGGAATTGTGGGATTAAATTGTGCTTTTCAACTTAAAAATAAATATCCTAAAGCCAAAATAGTTATACTTGAAAAAGGAGTTTTACCCCAAGGAGCAAGTAGCAAAAATGCTGGATTTGCTTGTTTTGGTAGTTTATCTGAACTTATAGATGATTTAAAAACACACAGCAAAGAAGAGGTTTTTAATTTGGTGAAAAAAAGATGGGAAGGCTTACAATTATTACGAACTAATTTAGGGGATGAAAATATAAGCTTTCAACAAAATAAAGGACATGAATTATTTTTAGATACAGGTTTTTATAACGAATGTTTAGATAAGATAGATGAAATAAACATGTTATTAAATCCATTATTTAAAAGAAATGTATTTACTGTTAATGACAATATTTTTGGGTTTGAGAATATTTATAAAAACTATATAACTAATTCTTTAGAAGGTCAAATAGATACTGGTAAAATGGTTACTCAACTATTGAAAAAAGCACAAGATTTAGATATAAAAATATTGAATGGAATTGCTTTAGAAAGTTTTATTGAAGCACAAAACAAAGTACATATCAAAACAAACAAAATTGAGTTTTTTTCCAAAAAAGTATTAATAGCAACGAATGGGTTTGCTAAAGAATTATTAAAAGAAGATGTAAAGCCAGCAAGAGCCCAAGTATTGGTTACTAAGCCTATTGAGAATTTACAAATAAAAGGAACATTTCATTTAGATAAAGGATATTATTATTTTAGAAACATCGATAATAGAATATTATTAGGTGGAGGAAGAAACCTAGATTTTAAAACAGAAGAGACTACTAGTTTTGAACAAACCGACTTAATTCAAAATAAATTAGATGAAATTTTACAAGAAGTTATTTTACCAAATAGGAAAGTTGAAGTTGATTATAGATGGAGTGGAATAATGGGTGTAGGAAATCAAAAAAAAGCAATAGTAAAGCAGGTGTCAAATAATGTTTATTGTGGAGTTCGTTTAGGTGGAATGGGAGTTGCAATAGGTAGTTTAATAGGAAAGGAATTAGCAGATTTAACATGAATGTAAAAGAATTATTATATAATGAATGTGAGGCTTTTGTAAATAACCGTTTACAAACAATTGAAAGTATTATAAGTTCAAATAAGAAAGCATTACATTCAGAAACAAAGAGTTCTGCAGGTGATAAGCATGAAACAGGACGTGCCATGTTACAATTAGAAATGGAAAAAGCTGGCCAACAATTAAATGGAGTTCAGCAAATGAAAGAAACCTTAGCAAGAATAGTATTAACTGCCAATTCTAGTACTAGTTGCCTTGGTAGTATTATTGAAACAAATTCGTTTACTTACTTTTTAAGTATTTCAGCAGGTAAAATAATTGTTAATAATAAAACTTTTTTTGCAGTTTCAGTTTCTTCTCCAATTGGAAAGTTATTATTAGGAAAAACTGTGAATGACGAGCTTACTTTTAATGGAAAAAAAATAGCTATAAAAAATATACTTTAATACTAAAAGTAGGGATTGGTAACTTCTAACTGTTTTATAAGTAGTAATTATCAATCTATAACGAGTAGTTTGAATTTTTAAACAGTTTCACTATTAATCTCTAGTGAAACTGTTGTTTTTTTATCTAAGTAACTATTGTGATTTAAAAATAATTTTTGACCTTCTAAATCAGTTTCTATTAACCAGTAAAACCCTTTATAATATGAGTTTAAAACGGTAGCTATAATAGTTGATTTTTCTACAATTTTAATTTGATGAGGATACAAAAGTAATTTTGTATTGTTAACAGTTACTTCATTTACATCATCAAATAAAGAAGCTATATATTTTTCTTTAGGTGCATTATATAGGTTTTTAGGAGTGTCTTTAGCAAGTATTTGATTATTTCTAATTACGATCATTTTATCGGCAAAAGAAAGAGCATCACCACCATCATGCGTAGCTACAATACATGCAATGTTTTTACTTTTTAAATAAGTAAATAAATTTCTTCTTAAAGAGTTCTTTTTAAAATTATCTATTTGACCAAAAGGTTCGTCAAGTAATAATAGCTCTGGTTCTTTAGCAAGCGCTCTAGCAATAGCAACTCGTTGTTGTTGTCCTCCACTTAAGTTTTTAACTTTCTCACCAGCAAATTCTGTCATTTCAATAACTTCAAGTAACTCTTTTGTACGTTGTTGGGCTTTCTCAGGGTAAAAACGTGATAAAAATTTTGCAATATTTTCACTTACAGTAGTGTAAGGCATTAAGTCAAAATCTTGCGCTACATATTTAAAAAAATCCATGCCAGGAACTAAATGATAAGCAGGCCCTAAAATTTGAGTTTTTTTCCAAAAGATAGTACCTTTAGTTACATCTAATAATCCATAAATAATTTTCAATAATGTAGATTTTCCACAGCCACTTTCTCCCATTATGCATAGGTTTTCTCCTTCTTGTAGCATAAAACTCACATTTTGCAAAGTGTTCTTTTGTGTAGAATATTGAAAAGAAATATTATTTACGTGTAGCATAGAGCAAAAATAAGCAAAGGAATAAAATAATACCTCTTTATATTAAACGATGATTTTTAATTTTTTTATAAAAAAATGCAATAGATTATAAAAGCTACGTCTTTATAATTGAAGAGCGATTAAAAAGCTTATAAATGAACCACAAATCAGAAAATAATAAAAAGCTCAAAGCATTTTTTGATAAAGAATATAATGTTCTTAAATCTTATGTTGGATCTAAAATAAAGCAAAATATTAATCAAGATGCTGAAGATATTATTCAAGATGTTGCACTTAAATTGTTTTCAGGTGTAAGTGGATATTCTCCTATTAATAATGTAGCAAGTTTTGTATATCGATCATTAAGAAATAAGATTATTGATAGGATGAGGAAGAACAAACAAAATATTTCAGATGAAGATATTGATGCTTTAAAACTAAATGAGCTCACAGAAGCTTTATATGGAGCTTCTGAAGATGTTTATTCAGATGCAATGAAGGAAGAAATTAAGATAAGAATGTTGAGTTTAAAACCGATATACAAAGAAATAATTGTAGCTATAGATTTTGAAGGGTATACATATAATGAATTATCACAAGATTTAGGGGTGCCAATAGGAACATTAATGTCTAGAAGACATAGAGCATTAGGAATTTTATTAAAAAAAATAGAATTAAAAAATAACAAGAATTAAAACAGATGGAAAATTTATTTAAAGAAAGGGTTAAAGGAGAATCTTTAGGAATATTTATAGGAAGAATAGTTTTTGGAGTGATAGCAATTATTGGATTAGCCATATTATTTGGATATGTAATTATGTGGTTATGGAATACGTTAATGCCAGAGATATTTGGGTTACCAGTTATTAGTTATTGGCAAGCAGTAGGATTATTTATTTTATCTAAAATTTTACTTTGCTCTGGAGGAAAACATAGCTCGGACTGTTCTCCAAGAGAAAAAAAGAAACATAAATTTAGATCTTTTGATAAAAATAAATGTATTAAGAATGTTTCTGACTGGGAACATTATGAAAAATTCTGGAAAGAGGAGGGGAGTGACGCTTACGAAAAATTCAAAGAGCGTATAGATGAAAACAGTAATACAGATACTAAACAAGAATAAATTATGAAATTATTTATTTACGGAACAGATATAAATACTAAACATAAAGTGAAATCGATTCATAAACTATTTAATGAAGATAGTAATATAATTGACGTATCAATTGATATTGAAGATATTGATAATGTTTTACGAATAGAAGCAACAGACTATATAGAGGAAGTTGATATTATTAATAAAGTTGAAAAGAAAGGATTCCATTGTGTGGAATTAGTTGATTAAGTAAAGAAAGATAAAAAAACCGATACATCTGTATCGGTTTTTATTTTAAAAGCAATTCTTAAGAATTGCAATATTTTAAGAATAAAGTTTGTTTACCAAATTCTAACTCTTTCCTCAGGTGTTATATACATTTTATCACCTTCTTTAACGTCAAAAGCTTTGTAAAAAGCATCTACGTTTTTAAGAGGCATATAAGCTCTATATTGTCCAGGAGCATGTGTATTGGTCATGATTAAGTTTTTTAAAGCTTCATCACGCATTTTTGTTCTCCAAATAGTTCCCCAAGAAAGGAAGAAACGTTGTTCAGCATTAAAACCGTCAATATCAGCAGGACGACCATTCTTTTTTAAGAAAATTTGTAAACCTTCATAAGCAGCTTGAACTCCTCCTAAATCTCCAATGTTTTCTCCTAATGTATATTTACCGTTTAAGTGCATGCTATCTATAGCAATAATATCACTGTATTGTTTAACTAACTTGTCGCCAATAGTTTTAAACTTTTTTGAATCATCTTCTGTCCACCAATTTTTTAAGTTTCCATCACCATCAAAACGAGCACCAGAATCATCAAAACTATGAGAAATTTCATGACCGATAACAGCTCCAATTCCTCCATAGTTTACAGCTTCATCAGCTTTGTAGTTGTAAAAAGGAGGTTGTAAAATTGCTGCTGGAAATACGATTTCATTATTTACTGGATTAAAGTAAGCGTTTACAGTTTGAGGAGACATTCCCCATTCAGTTCTGTCCACTTTCTTACCTAATTTAGCCATGTTTTTATTATAATTCCATTTAGCTACATTAATGGCATTTTCAAAATATGTACCTCCATTTTTTAAGCCTTTTACTTGTAATGCAGAATAATCTTTCCACTTATCAGGATATGCAATTTTAACAGTTAACTTATGTAATTTTGCTAAAGCTTTCTCTTTAGTTTCTTCACTCATCCAAGGTAATTGAGCAATACGTTTTTCGAAACCTAACATTACATTATCAATCATTTCCTTAGCTTTTTTCTTTGCTTCTGGCGGAAATTTAGCATCAACGTATAATTTACCTAAAGCTTCACCGATAGCACCATTTAAGTTTCCTAAAGCACGCTCATTTCTTGGGCGTTGTTTTTTAGCACCACGCATTGTTTTGCTGTAAAACTCCCAGTTTGCTATTTCTAAATCAGTACTTAATAAGTTAAGTGAAGTGTTAATAGTATTCCAACGTAATACTAATTTGATATCTTCTACAGAACGAGTTGTAAAAATATCATTCATTGCTTTAAAGTACCCAGGATCAGTAACAATTATTTTTTCAATATTGTTAACACCAATTCCTTTTAAATGAGCACCCCAATCAATTGCAGGCGCTAATTCTTGAAGTTCAGCAACTGTCATTGGGTTATACATTTTACGAGTGTCTCTTCGCTCTTCTTTAGTCATCATTGGTTCAGCTAAACTAGCTTCAAAAGCAACAATATTTGCTGCATTTTTTTTAGCAGTAGCTTCATCATCACCAAATTTAACTAACATTTTAGCAACAAATTCTTGGTATTTTTCTAATTTGTCTTTTACTTTTTCATCTACATAATAATCTCTAGATAAACCAAGACCACCACCACTTAAATAACCAGCATTCATACTACTGTTTTTTAAGTCGTTAAAAACACCAAAATCATAAAAACCTCCACCTCCGTATTGAGCCATATTAGTTAAATATGTTTCAACATCTTTTTTAGTTTTTATAGCATCAATTTTCGCTAAATATGGAGCTACAGGAGCTATACCTTGTTTATTACGTGATACAGTATCCATGATGCTTTCATAATAGTTTACTGCCTTCTCTTGGTCTGAATCTATTTCATTTCCTTTAGAATCTTTTATTTTTGGAAAATTACCTTCTTCAATAGCTTTATTTAAAATAGCTAATACATCGGCATCCGTTTTTTTACGAAGTTCTCCAAAGCCACCCCAAGAAGTTCTATCGGCAGGAATTTCAGTTTTATCTAACCAAGTACCGTTCACATATCTAAAGAAATCATCTGTAGGTTTAACAGATGTGTCCATGTTTTCTAATATGATACCTTGAGCTTTCTCTTCAGGTTTTTTTTCAGTTTTACAAGCAACAACACCTAAAGAGGCTACAGCAGTTGTAAAAACAAGTTTATGTATGGTTTTCATTATATATAATTAGATTGATTTAATTAAATGCAAAACTTTGTCGTTTTCTCTCTAATAGTATTTTTCATCCTTTTTCTTTAATAAACTTTTTCACCAGGTTTATTTAATAAGACAATAAATGGGAGAAAATGTTACAAAGCTTAACTTTTAATTTTTGATTTAGACGGGTTTGGTAATTGGTCAAAGCCCATGTTAAATAATGTAAATCCAAATATATCAGCATATTGTTCAATAGTTTTTGCTACTGGTGTTCCTGCTCCATGACCCGCATTTGTTTCAATTCTAATTAAAACTGGGTTAGTTCCTTTTTGTTTGTCTTGTAGTTCAGCTGCAAATTTAAAACTATGTGCTGGTACTACTCTATCATCATGGTCACCAGTTGTTACCATAGTTGCAGGATATTTTACATCTTTATTTACATTGTGAACAGGTGAATACCCTTTTAAGTATTCAAACATTTCTTTGCTTTGTTCTGCAGTTCCATAGTCATAAGCCCAACCAGCTCCTGCTGTAAATGTATGATAGCGTAACATATCTAATACTCCAACCGCAGGTAACGCTACTTTCATTAAATCTGGTCGTTGTGTCATAGTTGCTCCAACAAGTAAACCACCATTTGACCCACCACGAATCGCTAAATACTCTGATGATGTATATTTTTCTTTAATCAAATATTCAGCAGCAGCTATAAAGTCGTCAAAAACATTTTGCTTTTTAAGTTGTGTACCTGCATCGTGCCATTTTTTTCCATATTCACCACCACCACGTAAATTAGGTACAGCATACACACCACCTTGTTCCATCCAAACCGCATTTGCAACACTAAAACTTGGTGTTAAACTTACATTGAAACCACCATAACCATATAGTATAGTAGGATTGTTTCCATCAAGCTTTATTCCTTTTTTATACGTTATAATCATAGGTACTTTTGTACCATCTTTTGAAGTGTAGAAAACTTGTTTACTTTCATATGAATCTGAATCAAAAGCAATATTTGGTTTCCAGTATATTTCATAAGTACCATCTTCAGGGTTGAATTTATATGAAGATCCAGGAGTGTTATAATTAGTGAATGAAAAATATAACTCTTTAGCTTCTTTTTTTCCTCCAAAACCACCAACAGATCCTACTCCAGGTAATTTTATTTCTCTAACTAATTTTCCATCGTAATCATACTGTAATACTTTAGAAACTGCATCAACCATATATTCAGCAAAGAAATAACCAGAACCAGTTGACGGACTTAATACATTTTCTGTTTCAGGAATAAAATCTTTCCAGTTTTTTTCTGTAGGATTTGAAGCGTCAACTGTAACTATTTTTTGATTCGGTGCATTAAGGTTAGTAACCAAATATAATTGAGTTCCTTTGTTTTCTATAACGTAAGTATCACTATTATCAGTATCAAGAATTGTAACAATAGGATTATTATCGTTTGATAAATCTTTCATTAATAACTTATTCCCAGAAGTAGATATTCTTGGATAAATAAAAAGATACTTACCATCTTCGGTAACACCACCACTAACATATCTATGTTTTTCTTCTGGTTTAGCACCAAAAATTACTTTGTCTTCTTTTTGACTTGTACCTAGTTTGTGGTAGTATAATTTATGTTGATCAGTTTTAGCTGATAACTGACTTCCTTTTGGTTTATCATAACTTGAATAGTAAAAACCTTCGTTTCCTTTCCATGATATTCCAGAAAACTTAACATCAACGATGGTGTCTTCTTTAATTTCTTTTGATTCAGCATCCATGATAATTACTTTTCTCCAGTCACTACCACCTTCTGATATTGAATAAGCTATTGTTTTTTTGTTTTTTGAAAAGCTAACAGATCCTAAAGAAGTTGTTCCGTCTTCAGCAAATGTATTTGGGTCTAAAAACACCTCTTCTTTACCATCTTTATCTTTTCTATATAAAACATAATGGTTTTGTAAGCCATTGTTTTTATAGAAATAGGTATAGTCACCTCTTTTAAAAGGAACACCTAATTTTTCGTAATTCCATAATTCAGACAATCGATTTTTTAATTGTTCACGATAAGGAATTTTATCTAAGTAATCAAAAGTAACCTCATTTTCAGCTTTAACCCAAGCTTCAGTTTCTTTACTTTTATCATCTTCTAACCAACGATAGTTGTCTGTTATTTTTGTTCCAAAATAATCATCAACTACGGGAGTTTTAGTAGTTTCAGGATAGTTCACAGTAATGTCTCTTTTTGTGTTTTTTGATTCTTTACAAGCCATAAATATAGAGCCAGTAATTAGAATAGGAATGATTAGTTTTTTCATCTTAAAAAAGAATTAGATAGTTCTCTCAAAGTTAGAAGAAAAATTAGCAAGAGTGTTACATTTTAAGAGGATTTTAACATAAAGTCATTTTTTGTAATTATTATCAGTTAAAACGACTAATTTTACAATTAAGAGATTTAAAGTAAAAGTAAGATTATAATTAATTTAAAAAAATGACAGAAAATTTAACAAAGGAAACTTTTCTTGAAAAGGTTTTTAACTATGAAAAGAATAAAGAGTGGAGTTTTGAAGGTGAAATTCCAGCAATTATTGATTTTTATGCTGATTGGTGCGGACCGTGTAAAGCATTAGCTCCAGTTTTAGAAGATTTAAGTAATGAGTATGAAGGTAAAATACATATTTATAAAGTAGATACGGAAGCAGAACAAGAACTTTCTGCGGCGTTTGGTATTCGAAGTATTCCTTCTATGCTTTTTTGCCCTAAAGGAGAAGAACCTCAAATGGCAAATGGAGCACTACCCAAAAAACAAATAGAACAAATAATTGGAGATGTTTTAAAAATAAAAAAGTGATGTTAAAAACATCACTTTTTTTTATGAAATGAACTGTTTTAAGAAACTCAGTGATTATCACTACGGAAGCTTTTTTTTAATTTTTAATTATTTGATTTGTAGTTTTTTATGAAATAGATTTTTAGAGCTCAAAAAACCAAAAAAGATCATTTTGTTAAAAACTTCAAGGGATTTGTGAATAAGTATGGCTTTCAATTTTTAGTAAAAATTCCAATCTTTGTTTTCCCCTAACGACTATAAAAATAACACATTAAATTTTAGTTTATAGAATGGCTAGTATTGAACCAATTTTACAAGAGAACAAAGACAGATTTGTAATTTTTCCAATTCAACATAATGATTTATGGGAATGGTATAAAAAACAACAAGCATGTTTTTGGACTGCAGAAGAAATTGACTTGCACTCTGATTTAAATGATTGGAATACTAAGTTATCTGATGATGAACGTTATTTTATAAAACATGTGTTAGCATTTTTTGCTGCGTCTGACGGTATTGTAAATGAAAATTTAGCTGAAAATTTTGTAAACGAAGTTCAGTACTCTGAAGCTAAATTCTTTTACGGTTTTCAAATAATGATGGAAAATATCCATTCTGAAACATATTCATTATTAATTGATACGTATATTAAAGATGAAGAAGAAAAGAATCGTTTATTTCAAGCCATTGATGTTTTTCCTGCAATTCGAAAAAAAGCAGATTGGGCATTAAAATGGATAGAATCTGATTCTTTTGCTGAACGTTTAATTGCTTTTGCTGCTGTAGAAGGAATTTTCTTTTCAGGATCTTTTTGTTCTATTTTCTGGTTAAAGAAAAGAGGTTTATTACCTGGTCTTACTTTTTCAAACGAATTAATTTCTCGTGACGAAGGTATGCATTGTGATTTTGCTGTACACTTACACAATAATCACCTAGTAAATAAAGTTCCTAAAGAAAGAATAAAAGATATTATTGTATCTGCACTAGATATTGAACGTGAGTTTATTACTGAATCATTGCCAGCAAGTTTAATTGGAATGAATTCTAAATTAATGACTCAGTATTTAGAGTATGTAACCGATAGATTATTATTAGAATTCGGTTGTGAAAAAGTCTATGAATCTACTAATCCATTTGACTTTATGGAAATGATCTCTTTAGAAGGGAAAACAAATTTCTTCGAAAAGAGAGTGTCTGAGTACCAAAAAGCTGGAGTAAAATCTGGTGGTACCGGAAGTATCAGTTTTGATGCTGATTTTTAAAAAGGAAAATTTATACTGCTACCCCCTACATGCGGTAATGTAATAGTTAAAACAAATTTTATTTGTTTTAACACTATGTATCTAGTTTCAAAAGAAACCATTTTTAAAATTATTAAAAGGTTACTATAAGTAATAGCTTTGGTGACCCTGTAAACCAAAAAATCAAAAGTAATAATATGTATGTAGCTAAAAGAGACGGCAGAAAAGAGCCAGTGATGTTTGACAAAATCACGGAGAGAGTAAGAAAAATGTGTTACGGATTAAACAGTATTGTTGATCCTGTAAAAGTTGCAATGCGCGTTATTGAAGGGTTGTATGATGGTGTAACAACATCAGAATTAGATAACTTAGCCGCTGAGGTAGCTGCTACTTTAACTACTGCTCACCCTGATTATGCAAAATTAGCTGCAAGAATTGCTGTATCTAACTTACATAAAAATACCAAAAAGTCATTTTCAGATACAATGACTGATCTTTATAACTATGTAAATCCACGTACAGGTAAAAAAGCCCCTTTATTATCTGATGATGTGTATAAAATTATCGTGGATAATGCAGATAAATTAGACTCAACGATTATTTATAGTCGTGATTTTAATTATGATTATTTTGGTTTTAAAACTCTTGAGCGTTCTTATTTATTAAAATTAAACGGTAACATTGTTGAGCGTCCACAACAAATGTTAATGCGTGTTTCTATCGGTATTCATAAAGAAGATATTGATGAGGCTATTGCTACATACGAGCTAATGAGTAAAAAATATTTTACACACGCTACACCAACGTTATTTAATTCAGGAACTCCAAAACCACAAATGTCTTCTTGTTTTTTATTACAAATGCAAGACGATAGTATTGATGGAATTTATGATACGTTAAAGCAAACAGCTAAAATTTCACAATCTGCTGGAGGAATAGGATTATCTATACACAACATTCGTGCTACAGGTTCATACATTAGTGGTACAAATGGTACTTCAAACGGAATTGTACCAATGCTACGTGTGTTTAATGATACTGCACGTTATGTAGATCAAGGTGGAGGAAAACGTAAAGGGTCTTTTGCAATGTATTTAGAGCCTTGGCATGCTGATATCTATGATTTTTTAGATTTAAAGAAAAACCATGGTAAAGAAGAAATGCGTGCACGTGATTTATTTTACGCTATGTGGATTTCAGATTTATTTATGAAGCGTGTGCAAGAAAATGGTGACTGGACATTAATGTGTCCGCATGAATGTCCTCATTTATATGATACTTACGGAGAAGAATTTGAGCGTTTGTATACAAGTTATGAAGAAGCAGGAAAAGGTAGAAAAACAATTAAAGCACGTGATTTATGGGAGAAAATCTTAGAATCACAAATTGAAACGGGTACTCCGTATATGTTGTATAAAGATGCAGCTAACCGTAAATCAAATCAAAAGAATTTAGGTACTATTCGTTCGTCAAACTTATGTACAGAAATTATGGAATATACTGCAGAAGATGAGGTGGCAGTATGTAACTTAGCTTCTATAGCAATACCAATGTTTGTTGCTCAAGATGAAAACGGAAACAAGTTTTTTGACCACAAAAAATTATTTGACGTAACTAAGAAAGTAGTACGTAATTTAGATACGGTAATTGATAGAAACTACTATCCAGTAGTAGAAGCAGAAAATTCTAACGTTCGTCACCGTCCAGTAGGATTAGGGATTCAAGGATTAGCTGATGCTTTTATCATGTTACGTTTACCTTTTACTAGTGAAGAAGCAAAGAAGTTAAATCAAGAAATTTTTGAAACGTTGTATTTTGCTTCTGTAACCTCATCGGTTGAAATGGCTAAAGCAAAAGGAGCATATTCTACTTTTAAAGGGTCGCCAATGTCTGAAGGAGAATTTCAGTATAACATGTGGGGTATTCAAGATGATGAGCTAAGTGGTAGATGGGATTGGAAATCTTTACGAAGTGAAGTAGTAGAACATGGTGTTCGTAACTCTTTATTAGTAGCGCCAATGCCAACAGCATCAACATCTCAAATATTAGGAAATAATGAAGCTTTTGAGCCATATACTTCTAATATTTATACGCGTAGAGTATTATCTGGTGAGTTTATTGTAGTAAACAAACACTTATTAGAAGATTTAGTTGAATTAGGATTGTGGGATAATGCAATGAAAGAAGAGATCATGCGTGCAAACGGATCTATTCAACATATTGAAGAAATCCCTCAAGATTTAAAAGACTTATATAAAACAGTTTGGGAAATGAGTATGAAAGATATTATTGATATGGCTCGTCATAGAGGATATTTTATCGATCAATCTCAATCGTTAAACTTATTTATGAAAGACCCAGATTTTGGTAAGTTAACATCAATGCACTTCTATGCTTGGAAAAGTGGTTTAAAAACAGGAATGTATTATTTACGTACTAAATCGGCAGTAAACGCAAAACAGTTTACATTAAATGTTGAGAAGAAAGAAGAGGTAATTGAAGATGAAAAACCAATGAGCGCTTCTGAATTTAAAGCAATGGTAGATGCTTCTAAAAATGGAGCACCAGACGATGATTGCTTAATGTGTGGATCTTAAAACAATAAATTATAAGTGAAAAAAAGAGAAGTCGAAAGGCTTCTCTTTTTTTAGTAAATTCGACAAATTTTATTCAAACAATGAACTGGGAGCAATTACTATCGTTAAAACGATTTGGAGATACACAAAAACGTGAGAGAGCTAAACAAGATGAAACTCGTTTAGGATTTGAAGTAGATTTTGATAGAATTATATTTTCATCAGCTTTTAGAAGTTTACAAGATAAAACCCAGGTAATTCCATTATCAAAAACCGATTTTGTACATACCCGTTTAACGCATAGTTTAGAAGTATCTGTTGTAGGTCGTACATTAGGTAGAAGAGTAGGAAAGGAGCTGTTAAAGCGTCATCCTAAATTAGTAGAATTAGGATATACCTTTAACGATTTTGGTGCTATTGTGGCGGGAGCTTCTGTAATGCATGATATTGGAAATCCGCCTTTTGGTCATTCTGGAGAAAAAGCGATAGGAGAATATTTTAAAACAGGAAAAGGACTTCAATATAAAGAAGCCTTAACAGAACTGGAATATCAAGATTTAATAGACTTTGAAGGAAATGCAAATGGTTTAAAAATCTTAACGGAGAGTAGAGATGGTGTTGAGGGCGGTTTACGGTTATCGTATGCTACACTAGGAGCTTTTATTAAGTATCCTAAAGAGAGTTTGCCTAAAAAGCCAACCAAACATATAGTAGATAAGAAATATGGCTTCTTTCAGTCGGAAAAGACTGCTTTTCAAGATTTAGTTGAAGATTTAGGATTGAAACAGAAAGAAAGTACTGGAATTTCCTATTATCGTCACC
>JBELFC010000083.1:0-14397 GCA_042093175.1 Tenacibaculum sp.
CAAAGTTTACGCCAGGTAAACAAAATAATGTACCTGTAAAAGTAAGGTATACACTACCTATAACATTTATGGTTGAATAATTAATTTTTTTTGTAACTGAATTCTAATGTTGTCTATTTTTTTGATTTAATAGAATTGTAATCTAAGTTTAGTCAGAAAGTATATAAAAGATAACGGATTAGTCGATAAAATGAAATAAAAAATAGCCTTGGTTATGAAATAGTTACTTTTTTGTAAAAAAATTTTGTAAAAAATAAAAATATTTATATATTTGAGAAGTGGTTGAACAAACCACTTTCTTTTTCTTTTTCATAGCAATTTTTCCCACTCAATTTTTTGAGTGGGTTTGTTTTTTATAAATACTTCATAAATTAAATAACCATAAACAACTAAATATTCTAAGGTAATAAACCATAGGTTTTCTTTCCATGGAGTATTAGCATAAGCTTGGTAGCTTAAAATGATTACTATACTCCAAACAATTGGAAAACGATATTTTGTAAATACTGAAAGTATAATAAGAGTCGCTAAGTACCAGGGATGCATAGTAGTTGTTGTGAAATAATAGAAAGATAAACCAAATAACATTGAGGATATTATTTGTTTCATTGAGTTGTTTTTCTTGTAAAAACTAATTACACTTAAAAAAACAATTGTTAAAACGGGCATTATTTTACCAATAATAGCTATTTCATTATAGCCTCTAAATAAATATCCTATTTCCCTAGCTAAGTAATAAACACTAGCATTAAACTCAAAATTTTTAAACCATAATCCCACAGATTTACTGTAGTTACTAATAAATGTAGAAGAAAAAAATGGAAGAAATAATAAAAATATAGTTGCAAAAATTACAAGATAGAAACCAATCAGTTTTTTTAACCCTTTAAAAATAGTAATCTCTTTTTTTGTAAATATTTGATAAAATATAGGTAAAAATAATAAAGGAATTAATTTTACAGATATTGAACAAGCAAATAAGACACCGGCTAAAATACATTTTTTTTGATGTAATTTATATATACCCCAAACTAAAAAGAATAACATTACAGGTTCAAAATGCAAATTCCCTGTTAATTCAATAATAACGAAAGGGTTTAATAGGTATAAAAAAATACTAGATATTGGTAATTGTAATTCTTCTAATAGTTTTTTACCATAAAATAAAATACCGATATCTGCTAAAATTATAATTATTCGCATAACAATCACTGATCCTAAAATACTATTGTTAGCAATTAAAGCAGCAATAAAGAAGCATAGTTGATTAATAGGTGGGTAGTTGGTGTAATGACTACCATTCATAGTACCCATGCCATTGTATAATTCAATAGCTTGATTAATAGGATAATTTCTTTGTTCAATAAATGTTTCAGGTAATGATAAATATGGATTAAAACCCTCTAAAAGCATTCTTCCATCCCATATAAATCGATAAAAATCTTGAGATAAATTGGGGTCAGAAAACAAAAAAACAAGCCTAAATAGAATAGAAATACTAACTAAAAAATTAAAATTTGTTATTTTTATTTTGTATAAATAATATGAGCAACTAAATAAACTTATCCATAAAAGTAGTAATGTATAAAAAGATGTTCTTTCTAAGAAATAAGCAAATAAAAAATATAAGATTAGTGTAAAACCTGTTAAAATTATGAAGCTATATCTTTTGAAATTCCACATTTATGCTTTTGAAAAAATTGATTTAAAAAACACATAGCTAAAGCCTATAAATAACATTAAATGAAAAGGAAATAAACCAAAATCACCGCCCTGATCACCTACAATAAAGGCACTATACATGCCAAAAGCAAAATAAAGAGCTAGTAGTCCTTCAATAATAACATTAGGAGAAACTTTAGCACGTATATACTTATTGTTTTTCCAATTGTCTTTAAGTGATTTAATATTGAATTTTGGTGTTCTTACAAATTCACTTTTTTTACCAAAATGACCTTCAAAAACAGCTATAGTATTATGTAACGAAAACCCCATTGCAATAGAAAAAAATGAAAAGAAAGCACCAATATATTTTATGAAATTTAAAAACCCAGTTCCATAAGTCTTTTTGTACATAAACCAATAGCATATAAAAAAGATGATAGTGCTTACAACAAAAAAGCTCATCACTAAAAAGTAAAGTCTTAGATGTCCATATTCGTTTTTTATATATAACATAGGAATACTCAAAACTGCAACTAAAAATATACAAGTAAACATAGAGCTATTTAATAAATGTAAAACCCCATGAACTTTAGTTTTAAAAGAGATGTTTTTACTTAAAATGATCTTTTTTAACATCTTTTGAAAATTTTCAGCTCCACCTTTATTCCATCTAAATTGTTGAGAACGAGCTGCACTAATAATAACTGGCAATTCTGCAGGCGTTTCTACGTTTTCTAAATACTTAAATTTCCATTTTTTTAATTGAGCTCTATAACTCAAATCCAAATCTTCAGTTAAAGTATCTCCTTCCCAATTTCCAGCATCATAAATACATTCTTTACGCCATATACCAGCAGTACCATTAAAGTTGATGAAATGTCCTTGACTATTTCTTCCAACTTGTTCTAATGTAAAATGTGCATCTAAAGCAAATGCTTGAATTTTTGTTAACGTAGAATAGTTTCTATTTATATGCCCCCAGCGAGTTTGTACTACACCTATTTCTGGATTTTTAAAAAAAGGAACAGTATTTTCAAGCCAACAAGGTTTTGGTAAAAAATCGGCATCAAAAATAGCAATGAATTCTCCTTTTGCAATTTTTAACCCCTCTTTTAATGCTCCAGCCTTAAAGCCTGATCTGTTTTCTCTTCTAATATGCTGAATGTCTAACCCAGATTCTTGAAGTTTCTTAATATGTTTTTCAGTAGAAATTACTGATTCATCTGTAGAATCATCTAAAACTTGAATTTCTAATTTTTCATTAGGGTATTTGATTTTTGCAATATTATCTAACAAACGTTCCATCACATATAGCTCATTATATACAGGAAGCTGTATCGTGATAAAAGGAATTTCATTAGGGTTATTTAAATCAAGTTTAGGCGAATTATCTTGCTTTTTTCTAGCTTTTAAATAATTAAAAAGTAAGTTTAATTGTGCTAATGCATACATTAAAATAAGAACCAATGAAACTGTATATAATGTAATTATTGTGTATTGTAAAACCATTATTTAAAACTGTATTTAAATATCCAACCTAAAATTTTAAAGCCAGCTAATATACTACCTTTTACTGTTCCAGAAACTTTAGAAACACCAATACGATTACGATATTTCATAGGAACTTCAACATACGTTAACTTTTGTTTTAACGCTTTTAATTGCATTTCTACTGTCCATCCATATGTTTTATCTTCCATATTCAAGCGTAGTAGTTTTTTATATTTTATAGCTCTGAACGGACCAAGATCAGTGAATTTTGCACCAAAAAAAAGTTTCATCAAAAAAGTAGCTAACCAATTACCAAAAATTTGTTGAGGAGTCATAGATCCTTGTTCTCGTAGTCGTTTTATTCGTGATCCTATTACAAAATCAATGTCATCATTTATAATAGGGCTAATAACTTCAGTAAGTTGCTCAGGATAATCAGAATAGTCTCCATCAAGAAAAACAACAATCTCAGGTTTTTTTGTTTGATTAGCTATATAATCCATTCCTTTTAAGCATGCATACCCGTATCCTTTTCGATTTTCTAACAAGACTGTTGCTCCAGCTTTTTTAGCATTTGTTTCAGTATTGTCTGTTGAGTTATTACTCACAACAATAATTTCATCTACAACAGAAGGGATGTCTTTAATGACATTAGCTATTGAGTCCTGCTCATTATATGCAGGAATAATAACTTTTATTAGTTGATTCATCTTTTATTTTAAATCCGTCAAATTATTTTCTTCTTTAAATGAAGAAAAATCAGTCCATTCATTTACTTTTTTACCATCTTTAAATCTGACGGCTTTTACTAATTCCTTTTTTTTATAAACTAAACAATATCCATGCTTTTTATCGTTTTTAAGTTGGCATTTATGGTTAATAGTTCCTTTTTTATCGTAATATAACCACCATTTATTTTGTTTACCTCTTATAAAATGTCCTTCTTTTTCTTTTGATGAATTTTTACGGTAAAAGTACCAATACTTTACTGGAAAATTGTCTTTAAAATGCCCTTGTTTTTTTAAAACCCCATTTTTATAATAAAATTTCCAAAAATCTACTTTTTCATTATTAACTAACCAGCCTTCTTCTTTTAAATTTCCATTATTATAATAGTCTTTATAATATTTCTTTTGAGCATACAGTATAGAAGTCAATGAAAAGAATATTATAAAAATGAAAATTCTTTTTTTATATGATATAAGCGAAATAGCCTTCCTTTTTTTAGAAGAATAAATAGCATTTGATCTTTTATTTTTCATTAACTAGTTTCATTAAATCAACATCATTTCCTAATAAAACTTCAGTAGGGTTAATACGTCCTTTTTCAGGACCATTTTCTAGTTTTAAAACACCTCTAGGACATACTGCTGAACAAATACCACAGCCTACGCAACTTGCTCTAACAATGTTTTCACCTTTTTGAGCATATGAGCGTACATCGATTCCTTGCTCACAATACGTAGAGCAATTTCCACAAGAAATACATTGACCACCATTAGTAGTAATTCTAAAACGAGATTTGAAACGTTGAACGAGTCCCATATATGCTGCTAAAGGGCAACCAAAACGACACCAAACTCTGTTTCCGAAAATTGGATAAAATCCAGTTCCTATAACACCTGCAAACCATGCACCGATTAAAAAACTATAAGTGTCTTTAATCCATTGAGATTTTATGCCTAAAAATGATTGTGTGCCTGTAAAATAACAGTATAAAGTAACAACTGTCATAACTAAAGAAAATACTAAAACAGAATGAATTAACCAGCGTTCAAGTTTCCAGGCATTCATACTTTTATTTGAATGTTGCCTGTAAGGGTCTCCTAAAGTTTCAGCTAAACCACCACAACCACAAACCCATGAACAGTACCATCTTTTTCCAAAGAAATAAACCATTACTGGAACAATAACCAATGTAAGTAGTATTCCCCAAACTAAAATAAATATACCTATAGATCCGCTACTGGTTAAACTATCTAAATTCCACTCAAAGAAAAAATCATAATCTAAAGGAAATGCATTTTTGAAATCATAACCAGGCATATTAAGACTAGTCATTATTTCAGGAATTAAAAAAGCAAATACAATTTGAAAGAATAAAACAGATGTTGTTCTTATGATTTGATATTTATTATGCCTGTATTTGATATACATTCTTACAGCCATAACAACCATAATTACACAATATAAGAAACCATATACAAACCATTGACTGGCTAGTCCTCCATTAAGTGATTTACTAATCGGATCTAAAATATAAGTCCAATTAACCACATAATCTGGTAAGAAGTATAATAATAAATAAAAAGATACAAGGTATATAAGCACTAACCACGCTATCCAACCTTTATTAGTTGAAGAGTCTAGATAAATACCATTGTTTTTAATTCCTTCATTTCCTAAAAGAATAAAGTTAGGAAGTATAAATAAAAGTGCACCAATAATACCCAAACCAAAAGTAAGTAACCAAAGTAAGCCAGCATTGTTTCTCATCAATCCTTTGCCAGCTTTTTTTGCCAATTCATAACTTAAAGTATGAGGCTTTCCATATATTTTGTATTGGTACTGTTCTCCTTTTTTTGTCCAGTTTTTTTCTGAATCATATTTAGAAATTAATTGATCATAGTGATCGTTAGATTTTTTATATGCATTTCTAACTCTACTAGAAAACTCAAAAATATCTAAATCTTCATTTGTAACAATAGCACTGCTAAGTTCTTTTTTTATGACTTCACTTTTATAACCTTTTTCGCTAATAAATGAATTCAATTCTGATTCAGTTAAGCTAAAAGAACCTGTAAAAATAGTTCCTGTAAAAATGGCTAGTCCTATTAAAAATAGTATTAACCCTATTTGTTTTATTGTTTTCATATTTTTAAGCTTTGCTAAAGATTCGTTTCCAGCTTTTCTTTTTTAGTTGAATGTTGGTGTTGTTTTCTTGATTGAATTTAGCTACAATTTCAGCTTCATGTAATTTATAAAATTCAGGATCAAAGTTAGCATCTGCTAAATGTTCAAGAACGTGTTCAATAGTTTGTTTTTCAGTTAAAATACGATCAAAAAATTCATGTCTCATTCTAATTCCAAAGGTGTTTATACCAATAAACTCATTCGTGTTTTTGTCAAAATTTATATGAATACACTTCTTTCCACTTTCATGTTCCCAATAAAAACGACTTTCATTTTTCTTAGGTTCAGCCCAAACCCAACCATATGTTTGATATTCTATATCAATAAACTTGGCTGAATTAAACCAGTGTCCAGGTTTGTATTCTATGCGATTATCACAAATTGTTTGAGCAACAGTTTCACCCATCATTCTTCCAGTATACCACACTGCTTCAATAGTACGTCTTTGCCCAATTGATTCATGTTGTTCGGCACAATCTCCAATAGCGTATATATTTGAAATATTTGTTTCTAAAAAGCGATTAACTTTTACTCCACGTCCAATTTCAATTTCAGAATTTTTTATAAAATCAACATTTGGAGAAACACCAGCAGTTAAACCAACAACATCACAAGGAATTTCTTCTCCAGTTTCAGCTATAACAATAGAAGTAGCTTTACCGTTTTGATCAGTTTTAATTTCTTTTAAATTTACACCTAAACGTAAATCTATATGGTTGTCAATAATTTCATTATTAATCATAGCTGACTCTTGTTTAGGCAAAACTGTATTCCAAAAACTAGTTTCACGTACAAGAAAAGTAACTGGAATGTTTCTGCTGTGAAGCATTTCTGCTAGTTCAATACCAATTAACCCGCCACCTACTATAACAGCTCTTTTACATGTTGTGTTATTAGGAGCATATTTTTCTAATTTCTCTAGGTCTTGTTTATGATACATTCCCATTACTCCTTTAGCATCTTGTCCTGGCCAACCAAACTTGTTAGGTTTAGAGCCTGTAGCGATAATTAAAGTATCGTAATTAATGGTTTCACCACCCTTAAGTTCAATTTTATTTTTAGATGAATGAACTTTAGAAACGAATCCTTTTTTTAAATTGATATTGTTTTTTTTCCAAAACCAGGGTTCATAAGGTTGAGTGTGTTCAAACTTCATATGTCCCATGTATACATACATAAGGGCAGTTCTTGAAAAAAAGAAATCTGTTTCTGCAGATATGATAGTGATCTGTTTGTCGGATAGCTTTCTGATATGTCTAGCAGCAGTGACACCAGAAATACCATTACCAATAATTACAACGTGTTCCATAAATAAGTTGATTTGCAAATTAGGTCGCACTTAAAGTTAAGAACTTAATTTGAGTATTAAATTTAGAATCAGTATAAATAAAAGGTTAGTGTAAGTAGGTTTTATTTTTATCGACCTAAGTTTTAATTAAAATAATTTATAATGAAAAATAGCACTAAGTATTTATTTTTTGCTTTGATATTAATAGGTTTTCAATCTTTTGCGCAAGAAGAAGAGGAAAATACAAAAAGCAATATTCAAACGTATACACCATCAAGATTATTAGATAAAGGACAATGGGATATTAAGTTTTTTAATAACTTATATACTGAAACAAAAGGTAATTTTAATGGCGTTACTGCTGATAAGCCTAGAGAAAACTACTTTACTTCTACAGTAGAAGCTTTTACTGGTATTTCTGATAATAATAGAATAAACGTAGGAGCTATAGTAGAGTTTCGATCAAACACAATTGGTGGTCGTCAAGCTTTATCAGTTTTTAGTTTAGAAGATTCAAATACAGATAGAAAAGGTATAACGTCAATTGCACCAGCTATAAAGTTTCAGCCACTTGAAAGTGTAGGGAATTTCTCAATTCAATCTGCAATACATATTCCTTTACTAAGTGATGAATCTGATGCCAATGGTGTGTTTTTAGATCAAACAGCATGGACATTTCAAAATAGATTTTTTTATGATTACACATTTGATAGTGGAAAATGGCAAGTGTTTACAGAGTTAAATACTGAATATAATTTTGGAGAAGAAAAAAGTTTTGCAAACAACACTTTTTTATTGGTTCCAGGAGCTTTTTTAAGTTATTTCCCCTCAGATGAATCTACTGTATTAGCTTTCGTTCAACATGCTCAACGCTTTGGTGATTTTACTCAAAATTATACAGCTTTAGGGTTTGGAGGTAAATATCAGTTATCTAAAACACTTAATTTAGAAGCATTATATAGTAAATTTGTTAGAGGAGAAAATACTGGATTAGGTCAGAGTTTTAATATTGGACTTAGAGCTTTGTTTTAATGGAAAAAATGTAAATTGGAGCTATGAAAAATAAATGGCTCATTTTAATAAGTGTTGTTTTTTTATATTGGTCTTGTGATGGTCAAACAAAAAAAATAAATGGAATTAGTTTTGTTGCATCCCCAAACAAAATTAATCAAGATAATATTATACCCATAAAAAAGGTGTCAGCGAATTATGTTACGTTGATGCCTTTTGGTTTTATTAAAGATTTGAATTCTCCTAAGATTACTTTTAATTCTTCAAGACAATGGTTTGGTGAAACTGAAAAAGGAATAGAGCAATATTCAACTGAATTTAGGAAAAATGATATTAAAGTCATGTTGAAACCTCAAATATGGGTTTGGAGAGGAGAATATACAGGATTTATAAAAATGAATTCAGAAGAAAACTGGAAGATTTTAGAGGCATCTTACTCAGATTTTATTTTAACGTATGCAAAACTAGCTCAAAAAATAAATGTAGAAATACTATGTATTGGTACGGAGTTAGAAAAATTTGTTGAAAATAGACCAGATTATTGGAGTAAATTAATTCTTAAAATCAGAAAAGTTTACAAAGGGAAACTCACATATGCCGCTAACTGGGATGAATTTAAGAGAGTACCATTTTGGGGTGATGTAGATTTTATAGGGATTGATGCTTATTTCCCTTTAAGTACTAAAAAATCACCAACAGTTAAAGATTTTATTGATGGATGGCAATCGCATAAAAATCAAATAATTAAAGTTAGGGAAAAGGTAAATAAGCCTGTTTTATTTACAGAATTTGGATACAGAAGTGTTCATTATACAGGTAAGGAACCATGGAATTCAGATAGGGTAGAAGGTAATGTAGATTTAAAAAATCAGAGTAATGCCTTAGAAGCAATTTATCAACAGTTTTGGAAAGAGAATTGGTTTGCCGGTGGTTTTTTATGGAAGTGGTTTCATGATCATGCTAAAGTTGGAGGAGTTAAAAACAATAGGTTTACTCCACAAAATAAGCCTGCTGAACAAATAATTAAAAAAGCGTATGAACAATAAAATAACATTTTTTTTCGTAGTATTTATTCTTTTGTCGTGCTCAAAAAATGAAATAGCAACAGATACTTTACAAGCATATATAACTCAAAAAAGTAATTTAACAAAAGATGAAGTTATTGCTTGTGCTGCAAGTGATAAAAACAATACGGATGTTTCTTATATTTTTTATTATCCAATATTGGGAGCAACCAATATTCAGTATTTTGAAACCGAGAGTGTAAATTCAGATAAAAATGATTTTACCTTATACAATAAGGTCTCACTTGAAAAAGAGGATGTGTTTAATGGGTATTTACAAAGATTTGTTCGTGAAAGTAAAAATGAAGTCTGGAGTATAGTAACCTATGAATCCAACAATAAGTTACATATTTCAAATCCTATAAGGCTAAAAAATAGTTCAAAGCCTACTGAATGGTCTACTAGTGTTTCAATAGATACAAGTACCCCTTTAATGCCAAAGTTTTCTTGGGGAGATGGAAAAGTAAAAGAAAATGCTATTTATTTTCAAGTAGTAACAAATTCAGATAAAGATTTATTATCAGGAACCTATACTTATGATAAATGGTTTCAATATTATAAAACAGGTAATGTGGTTTTAAATGTAACTAGAGTAAGTCCGCCAACTTTAATAAAAAATAAAGAATACCATTTTACAATGATGGGAGTTAGTGAAGATAATTGGGTGAATTTGGTTATTCAAAAGCAATTTATAGGGAAATAATGAAAAAATTGTATACGGTTTTAGTAATTTTATTTTTTTCGTTTTCATCATTTTCTCAAGAGAAAATAGTTGTTGATGTAAAAATAAAAGGCGCTAAGAAAACTAAAAAAGAAACAGTTTTAAAGCTGTTAGATACTAAGAAAGGTAAAGGGTTAGATTCCTTAAAAATAGAAAAAGATATTATTCGTTTAAAAAGGTTGCCAGCCGTTTCTCATGCGTATTTTCAAGTTTTTCATTCTCATGAAAATTACTATAATGTTTTTATACATATTGAAGAGAATTTTACAATAATACCTGAAGTGAATTTTTGGACAACAACCAACAAAAGATTAGCTTATAAATTAGGGCTGTATGATTATAATTTTTTAGGCAGAAATATAACAATTGGTGGTTTTTATCAGCAAAACGGATTTGATTCTTATGGTATAAATTTTAAAGCACCAACACTGTTTTCAAAACATTTTGGATTGGCTATAAACCATCAAAATTGGAGCAGTGAAGAACCTTTGTATTTTGATGATAAATCTGCAAACTATAAATATCAAAATATTTCTTATGAAATTTTAGCTCTGTGTCAAATTGACTTTAAAAATAACATCCAGTTTGGAATAAATTTTTTTAAAGAAAGGTATAATTATTTGAGTGGTCATACAGCAAGTAATGTGCCTCAAAAACTGAATATTAATAAAAAATTACTTAAGCTAGTTTATACTTATGATGATTTGGACTATTATTATCATTACATTGATGGTTTTAAAAGCCAATTTTATGGTCAGTATGTTACTAGTAAAAATGCATATCAAGATGATTTTTTAGTAGCATGGAACGATTTATTTTACTTTAAGCGAATTGGTGAAAAAGGAAACTGGGCTAATCGTTTACGTGTAGGATTGTCATCGAATTTAAAAAGCCCATTTGCTCCATTTGCATTAGATAATAATGTTAATTTAAGAGGTGTAGGTATTTTAGTAGATCGAGGTACTGGAAGTATAGTTTGGAATACAGAGTATAGACATACTCTTTTTGAAAAGAAATGGTTTGTCTTACAAGGAAATGCATTTACTGATTTTGGTTCTTGGAGAGAGCCAGGAGGAGGCCTAAGTGATTTTTACCAAAGTGAAAATATTAGAGTTTACTCAGGTATAGGATTGCGATTTATTAATAAAAAAATATTTAATGCAGTTTTTAGAATTGATTACGGAATCGGGTTAACTAAAAACGCATCTAAAGGAATTGTATTTGGGATAGGTCAGTATTTTTAATAAACTTTTACACCCTTTAAAAGCCATTTACTCCATTCTTTATTAAAAGTATGTACTTTTTCAGTAGTGTTTTGTTGTTTGTTCACTACTTGGTTACCTTGGTTTTTCCACTCAAAAATGCCACCATAAAGATTATAAATGTTTGTATAACCTATTTCTTTCAGTTTTTCAGCAATATCCTCTGATCTAATTCCCAATGAACAATAAACTATGATTTTTGTGTTTTTGTTAGCAGGAATTTTTTGAATAGTTTCTTTTATGTTGAAATGATCATATCCAACACAGATAGCATTATTAATATGGCTTACTTTAAATTCCTTAGGCTCCCTAGAATCAAGTAAAATAATTTGATTATTATTTTGAGTAGAAATAATAGATTGCTGTATTAATTTATTTAAATCGTTGCTTGTGATGTAAGGGATATTTTCAGTGTTATATTTTTTTAATAACTGATGTAAGTTTTTCTGAGCATTTACAGAAAAAGCTATAGAAACTAAAAAGATGTAAATTAAGTTTTTCATTTTATATTAAATATACCTTTACAATTCGTTTTGTTAAGCTACAGTGCCTTGGCAACTACTCCCAGCACCAGCTGTACATCCATAACAATGTTGATTTATAATAATATTTCTATCTTGAAGTAATTCTTCGTTATACTCTGAAATATGTTTTACTTTACTGGCTACTTTTAAATTCAACATTTGGTTAAAATCGCAGTCGTATAAATAGCCTTCCCAGCTAATAGATAATGTATTGGTACACATTACATTTTCTACAGCCATTGGGTTATATGCTTCAACTAAAGCATGCATATAATCTTCATAATTTTCTGAAGCGATTAAATAATCTAAAAAACGACTTATAGGTAAATTAGTAATAGCAAATAAGCTATTAAAAGTTATAGAGAAATCATCAGATAAAGCTTTTTTAAAGTCTTTTTCCATTGAAGCTTGATCTCCAGGTAAAAAGGCACCAGAAGGATTGTAAACAAGATCTAGTTTCAATCCTGTGTTTTCTATACCATAACCAACTGCATTTAATTCTTGTAAAGCCTTGATAGATTTATCAAAAACGCCGTCACCACGCTGTTTATCAGTTTTTCCACGAGTCCAATGTGGCATAGAGCTAACAACATGAACATTGTGTTTTTTGAAAAATTCAGGTAAATCGTAGTACTTTTTATTGGCTCTTATAATTGTTAAGTTTGAACGAACAATGAAATCTTTAATTCCAGCCTTTGCAGCTTCTTCAACAAACCATCTAAAATTAGGATTCATTTCGGGAGCACCTCCAGTTAAATCTAAAGTATGAGCACCAGTAGTTTTAATGACTTTTAAGCATTGATGCATAGTTTCCTTTGTCATTATTTCTTTTCGATCTGGACCGGCATCAACATGGCAATGAGCACACACCTGATTGCACATATAGCCTAAATTAATTTGTAATACCTCTAACTTTTTAGGGCGAAGAGGAAATTGGTTTGTTTCTTTAATTTTTTTAGCAAAAGTTGGCAGTTCATCTTTAAAAATCCCATTTGATAAAATCTCTATTTGACGCTGTGTATTTGCTAAATCATTATTTCTTGCTAAAAGCGATTTTTTAGTCATACTTTAATATTGTGTCGGGGTGAACGTAGTTAAATATTATATATTAGCTATGTTCGAAGTAATTTTTTTAAGAAACCTTACATTTCTAATTTATTTACCTTATTCATCATTTGCACTCCATGTACTAAGGTTGCTCCGCTTTTAATAGCAGCACCAACATGAATAGCCTCCATCATTTCTTCTTTGGTTACACCTCTCTGTAATCCATCTTTAGTATAAGCATCAATGCAATAAGGGCATTGTTCAGTATGAGCAACAGCTAAAGCTATTAAACTTTTTTCACGTGCAGTTAAAGCTCCTTCTTCAAATACTTTTCCGTAATAATCAAAAAATTTAGTACCTAATTCTTCGTTCCACTCCGTAATCTTACCAAACTTTCTTAAGTCAGCTGGGTCGTAATATGTTTTAGACATTTGTTCAATTATTTTTTGGTTGAAAAGTAAAAATACAAATTGTTTTTGCAATTACTTTTACTAGGAGTAGTGCTATTTTCCATTTAAATTCCAATCATATTGTAAATGACTAACTTTAGCTTTGTTACTAATTTTAGTTTTTGAGTATTTGTTTAAAAAATCAATTAAGCTCCCATTTTTGGTAAAATCTCCTTTAAACCATTCAAATATTTTAGATAAGTGAATTTTCTTTTCAGATATTTTATTTCGCTTAGGGTCATTAATAAACTTCTTCATCAATTCAGTCGTTTTGTTCTCGTAATTGGTTTCTGTAAAAGCAAAATTACCTAGTTGAGGACAAGAACCAGAAGCGCAATTCACTCCAACATGAATTTTTGGATCGTTAAATTGTTTACGTAATATTTTATGTTCAATATGATTTAAAGTATATGTTTTATTACCAACTTTAGCAAATTTTATATTCCAAGCATCTTTACCTTTCTTTTTAATTTTTAAAATGCTTTTTAAAGGATAATTGTCTAAAATCAATTTAATAGTATAGGCATTATAAGCGTTTACCCAAAAAGCTTTGGTTTTATTAGCAGACCAATTTTTTTTAGGAGAAGTTTTAGCTAAATAATCTAGATAGGTTTGTAGTTTAGCTTCATCTTTTTTGAATGCTTTGTAATTCACATTTCCTTTACTATCAACATGTGTTTTTAATAATGAATTAAAAACGGCTGTTTGACCAAATGAGTTTATAAAAAAAGAAAGACTAAGGGCTAAAAGTATTTTTCGCATTTTACATATTGTTTTAAACTGGTGATTTAGACGGGTAATTAATTAATACATTACAAAAAATATTCCAGAATTATAAAACAAAAAAACCTTAACAAATAAATGTTAAGGTTTTGTACTGAAGGCGGGACTTGAACCCGCACGGACATTACAGTCCATTGGATTTTAAGTCCAACGTGTCTACCAATTCCACCACTTCAGCA
>JBELFC010000084.1:0-9118 GCA_042093175.1 Tenacibaculum sp.
AAAGGCGGATTGAATAAATATAATGGTTCCAAATTCGTTCATTTTTCTGAAATAAAAGGATTAAACGAAAGTGATGTTTTCACTATTTACAAAGACAGTTCAAACGACTTATGGGTTAGTACAACAAGTAACGGAGTTTACAATTACACAGATAATGGTTTTATAAATTATGAAATTCCAACTTCAACAATAGCTTTTTTTAAAGACATAAAAGGAAATATTTGGTTAGGCTGTGCAGGTGGTTTATACAAACTTGACAAAAATGGGAAAACAAAAAATGTGACAGTTAATGGACCTTGGAATTAACATGATAAAAAGCGAACTTAAAATGTTTTTAATTTATTGCTAGTACTTGACTATTAACAAAAGTTCTTGTGAATTTTCTTTTCTTATTTTATTTACTAAATTAGTTACTTAAGTCACGTTAAACGTAAACTAAATTTTGAACTAAAAAAATGTAAATGGAGGATTTGAATAAATATGTTTCAATTTATAAAGAACAATTAGAGAAAGGGCATATATTAATAGCATATAATGAATTGGTGAAATTCGTAATGAAATTAAGAACAGATTTCATCAAAAGTCTTTCTGATCAATATTCATTTGCTGGAATTCTTCATGGATATATGGACTATACATATTTCTACTATTCAAACGATTTTTTAAAAAGTAAAAAGCTAAAACTTGGACTTGTATTAAATCACGTAGAAATGAGGTTTGAAGTTTGGCTTTTGGGAAATACCATATCCAATCAAAAGAAGTATTGGGAATTGTTGAAAGGAACAAAGTGGAATAAGGACAAAACGGAAATGCCTAAATATTCAATTCTTGAAACCACATTGGTTGATGACCCTGATTTTAATAATCTGAACTCATTGTCTGAACGTATAGAAACTAAAATGATTCAGGTTTCGGATGAAATATTAAACTATCTGAATACATTAAACTGAGAAACCTAAAAGTAAAATCCGGTACAGAACAATGGAATGACTATATGAAATTACTTGTTACCGCACACATAAAAAAGCACTTATAATACACCTATTCAGTTTATATTTAATACATTAGACTTTTAAAAAACACGTCTAACCATATGCGAAAGCGTTATTTATAAGTCTATGAAAAACATTATAATTACATTTTTCTTGTTTAGCCTTTTTTGTTGTCAACAAAAAAAAACGACAATTAACATAAAAAAAACAGCTATTAAAAAAGACAAAACAGAAAAACTTAACAAAATTTTTATTGCTGTAAACGATACTATAAACTCATTTTTTACTAATCTTAAGTTAGATGAGATGCAGTATATGCCTGAAATGTTATATCTGGGGAAAAAAGAGCAGAAAACCTCTGTAACTTTTCCAACTGAAAATGAAATTGAAATAGCAGGGTTTAATATCGAAAATTCATACTCATATAGAATAAAATTTGAAAAAGGAGATAGTATCTTTATAAATACTAAAAATATAGTAATCAACGAATTCAAAAAAGTAAATTTTCCAATTTTTGAAATTCCAAATAGCACTAAAACTTGGAGCGAAATAAATTTAGGTTACCTCATATATAAACAGAACCTTAAAAATAAAGCTATAATAATTAATAATGGAAAAACATTTGGAAGGAACACTTTTGATTTCGAAAAAATGTATCTCAATTCAATTACAATATTAGATAGCTTAAAGGCAAATAATAGTATTTCAGATGAGTTTTACCTCACCAATAAAATAAATCGAAAACTAGAATTTGCTACCAACACGTTAAGAAAATCTAAAAATCAAAGCTCAACATTGAATATTGATAGTTTAAATATTAAACTAAATGATAACGAGTTATTAAATAATCAAACATATGTAGACTTTTTAAAAACTCTAATTCGTTACAAATATTTCAATAAGGATAGAAACGTATCACATTCTGTTCAATTTGATTTCATTAATAAAGAAAAAACATTTTTAAATGAGTCAGCAAAACAAATTTTATTGGACTCATATCTTAAAAGTATATATTTTACAGAAAAACAAAAAATTGAAAAATATGTAACCAAATTTAATACTATCAACAAAAGTCAAGAGCTTAAAAATAAATGGCTATCATTTATTGCTAAACAAAAAACAGATAGAAAAAAATTAAATGTAAGTAATAGAAATATTGGTATTTTAACGAATCTGGTAAATGATAATCAATTGACATTTGAAGAAGTCCTTTCTACGCATAAAGGTAAAGTAGTATTAGTAGACTTTTGGGCAAGTTGGTGTGTTCCTTGTCGAAAAGAAATACCTTTTTTAAACAAGTTAAAATCAAAATTTAGTAATAGTGAATTTAAAATTATTGAAATTTCAATTGATTTAGATTATTCATCTTGGGTTAGAGCATCGAAATTAGAAAACCTTTCAAATGAAGAAGATAGCTATATAATTGCTAATTGGAAAAAATCGAACCTATATAAAAAATTTAAAATCAACTCTATCCCTAGGTATTTGCTTTTTGGAAAAGATGGTAAAATAATTGATGAAAACGCACCAAGACCAAGTGAAGTTAAACTTATTGAATTAATAAAGTCAAGTATATAAATAATTTATTACTGATAAAAGACAAGTTTTTTTGGCTTAATTTCTCTTAGCTTTATATTCCCCAATTTAGGACTTAAATACACAGCGAAATCAAAAAACTATATTTCATTGTGGTTAATAGAAAAACTGTTGAACACTAATAAACTCTAACTGAATTTTATTTCTTTATTTGTATCAAAAACCTATTGATACAGATTATAATATATCCTTATTCTCTATAAATTTTTAATGTAACCTTTTTCAACTAAACCTAAAATCAAACTCACTCTGTATATAAAACCTAATACATAGATTTACGATGTATTGTTTTTTTATGTATATTTGTTCTATGCATTCAAAAGAACTACTTAAAGGAACACTCTCCGCTATTATCCTGAATTTACTTTCAGAAAATGAAAAGATGTATGGCTATCAAATGTTTCAGCAGGTAAAAGAACTATCTGATGGAAAAATTTTACTAAAAGATGGTTCACTGTACCCCGCTTTACAAAAAATGACTAAAAATGGTCTTCTTTCTTATAAAGAAGAATATATAGGTAAAAGGGTTAGAAAGTATTACTTTCTAACAACCAAAGGTAAAATGGAAAAAGTTCGATACCTTGAAGAGTTAAAAGACTTTTTGACTACTCTTAATAAACTTGTTTTTCCTGAAATCAAACTTGCATGAAATTAACTACTGATCAAGAAAATAAAATTAAAACTCTTGTTGAAAATCAAGGGTTAAAAATAAAAACATTAAGTGATGATATTATAGATCATTTATGCTGTGTTATTGAAAGTCAACTAGGAAAGGACAAATCATTCGAGGACTTGTTAAATAATGCTCTAATAGATTTAGCCCCGAATGGTTTAATTGAAATTCAACATAAAACAATCTTTTTACTTAACTCTAAACGAATAATAATTATGAAAAAATTAATGTATTTAATTGGATTTATTGGTTCAATTACACTAACCGCAGGAGTAACTTTAAAATTACTTCAAATGCCTTTTGGAACAGAACTATTTACAATTGGTTTTTTAACCTTACTTTTAATATTTGTTCCACTAATAGCCTTTGACAGATACAAAGTTACTTTATCTAAGTCGATTTCAGTAAAATTAAAAATAATATTAGGAGCAATAGCATCAATTATCACTGGACTTTCAGGTCTATTTAAGTTAATGCATCTACAGGGAGCAGACTTATTATTAATTCTTGGAGCATTTATATTTGGGTTTGGTTTTCTACCTTTCTATTTTTTTACAATGTATAAAAAATCAGTCTCTTAAAATTGTATTCTAAATAATTGGTAACAAACCATATGTATCGTTATCTTATTTTACTTTCTATTTATATTTTATTTCTTAATTTAGATATTCCATTTAACTAATTACAAACTAGTTTTAAGGTAGTTGCACTTATAAATACAGAAATAAAAAATGAAAGTTACATTAATTAGCATACCAGTTAGAGATCAAGAAAAAGCTTTAAATTTTTACACAAAAACATTAGGCTTTATAAAAAAGAAAGATCTTCCTTTAGGAGGTGGAAATAGGTGGCTAACATTAGTTTCAGCAGAATGGCAAGATGGACCTGAATTATTATTAGAGCCAGCTCCGAATCATTTTGAACCATCGAAAGTTTTTCAAGATGCTTTGATGGATGCAGGATATCCATACACTCAATTTGATGTTAAAAATGTTGATTTTGAATATGATCGGCTAACAAAACTTAATGTAGATTTCAGTATGAAACCAACTAAAATGGGAACTGTAAAAGTTGCTGTTTTTAATGATACCTGTGGAAATAATATTCAATTAGTTGAAGAATTATAAAAATACTACTCATTAGAAGTAACAAACTTAAATGAAGAAAACAATATTTGAAATTACTAAAATGGATTGTCCTTCTGAAGAAAATTTAATTCGGATGAAATTGGATGAATTTTCAAGTATTGCTCATTTAGATTTTGATATTACTAATCGAAAATTGACAATTTTTCATTTTAATCAATTAAATCAAATTGAAAATGCAATTATTGAATTAAACCTTGGCGGAAAAAAAATTACAACAGAAAAAACGACTCAAACAAATTTTGGAGAAAATAAAAATCAGAAAAAAATACTTTGGTCAGTTCTTATTATAAATTTCTCCTTTTTTATTATTGAAATAACTTCTGGGCTTATTTCAAGATCAATGGGACTTATTGCAGATAGTTTAGATATGCTTGCGGATAGTTTAGTTTACGGAATTAGCTTGTTTGCTGTAGGCGGAACAGTAATTAAAAAAAAGAAGATTGCTAAAATTGCAGGCTATTTTCAAATAACTCTTGCAATTATTGGTTTCATAGAAGTTTTAAGACGTTTCATTGGAAATGAAAAACTTCCTTCATTTTCAACAATGATTTTTATATCGATATTAGCTCTTATTGCAAACGGTATTTGTCTTTATATTTTACAAAAATCAAAAAGTAAAGAAGAAGCACATATGAAAGCAAGTATGATTTTTACTTCAAATGATATAATCATTAATTTAGGGGTAATATTTGCCGGTATTTTAGTACACCTGTTTAGTTCTAATAAACCTGATTTAATTATTGGTACTATAGTTTTCGTTTTAGTTATTCAAGGTGCTTTTAGAATATTGAAACTAAGTAAATAATAACCTTACTAATTAAAAAACAATAAAAGGAAGTAGTTATTAATTCTTCCTTTTATTGTTTTTAAGCAATTATCTGTAAGCAACGGCTACATTCTCAGCTCTAAAAGATACTACATCTCCCCATATACAAACTCCAGAAAATACTACTGAATTTGTATTTGCAGCTAAAGTAACGGTTCCATCAGATTTCATTCCTGGTGCCGTTAAAGAAACCTGCTTTATTGTATTCTCTGTATCTAAATTATACGTTTCTGTTTTAACTACTGCTCCACTTTTCAAAAGATCAATTGTTACAGATGCCGTTTTACCCTGAAAATCTGTAGAAAAGTTTAATTGAGTCATTGCTTCTTTTGCTGTTGTTGAATAAATAGTTGATGTTACAATTCCCATAATATTAAGTTTTAAGGTTATTTTATTTTTTTATTTATGCAGAAATACTAATAGTTTTTCTAACAATACTTCAAATATCTATAGAGATACTTAAGTAAATAAATAAAATAGCACGACGCATTTATTTTTTATAATAAAGCACCTTTTTCGTGGAACCAAATTTTAATTGCCTGTAAAATTTGTATACTAAAGCACATGAAGATATATTTATTCAAAACAAGAAATATATCCGTGTATTATCCAATTAGAGAAAAAGAAAATATTTAAAACTATAATTTTATTACAAAAAAAAAACAATTGTTTTAAATATTATTAATTTTACAAACAGATATCCTATAATTTAATTTACTGAAGAAATATATTGATAAACAAAGGGTATAACTAGGAGTGTTAAAATAACAAAAGACTTTACTTATGAATTCTAAAAAATTTTTATTGCTAATTTTTACAATAATCGGATTACAATATGTGGTAAATGCCCAAGAAAACAAAGAGCTTTTTACAATATATTTAGTTAGGCATTCAGAAAAAGATTTATCTCCTGCCAATCGTAAAAATCCTCCACTTACTAAATGCGGAGAACAAAGAGCAAAAAGTCTTAATAAGTTCCTTGAAAAAGTAAATTTAGATGTTATTTACAGTACCAATTATATTCGTACTAAAAACACAGCAAAACCAACTGCTGAAGGTAAAAACATGTCTATCAAAATATACAGCCCAAGAGAACTTACTCAATTTGCAAAAACATTAATTGATAAAAAAGAAGATGCATTAATTGTTGGACATAGCAATACAACTGGTGTATTAGCAGGTTTATTGGTTGGAGAAAAAATTGAGCCTTTTGATGAGAGCATTTATAATAGAATTTACCAAGTAGTTATTCATAAAAAAACTGGACGTTTACATATATTAAACACATCTTTTTCTTGCGATAACTAATAAGTAATATTATTAAAATATGAATTCAAATTTAGTTGAATATATTAAACGATATATTAGTATTTCTGATACTGAAATAGAATTATTTCGATCGCATTTAAAAATTAAAAAAGTTAAAAAAAAAGATTTTTTACTGAACGAAGGTCAATTTTGTAAGTCTAGATATTTTATAACGAAAGGCTGTTTACGTTTATTTTATATTGACACTAAAGGTAATGAACAAATTATTCATTTTGGAATTGATAATTGGTGGATTACTGATTACGAAAGTTTAATAAATAAAGTTCCATCAAAACTATATATACAAGCAATTGAAGATACAGAAGTATTGGAATTAACTATAAATGATTTTAATAATCTGTGTAATGTTTTACCAAAAACTGAACGTTTATTTAGAATAATAATGGAGAAAACATACATTGCAATTCAAAAAAGAATTGAATTTATTTATAGTCTTTCTGGTGAAGAAAACTTCAATAAGTTTGTTACAGAAAATCCGAAATTCACACAAAGAGTTCCGCAATATATGATTGCTTCTTACTTAGGAATGTCTCCTGAATTTGTTAGTAAAATAAAAGCTAAAAACAAATAATTTCATTTCTTAATCTTGATTAATATTTTTCATTAAAAGCTATTTTACTTTTGTAGTAAAATACATACAAAATGAAAAATATAACCTTATGCTTAGTCTTTCTGTCATTTTTTAGTTGCACCAAACAACAAAAAAATGACAACATATCAAATAAAACTAACATAATTAAACAACAAGAAAAAATGAACTTAAAACCTATTGATGTAAGCTTACCAACCATTGGAATTTTAATATTTGAAGGTGTAATTATTAATGAAGTTATTGCTCCCTTAGATGTTTTTTCAAATTCAAGTATTGAGCAAAAAAAACTTTTTAATGTTATTACAATTGCTCCAGAAAACAAAACATATAAAAGTGCTCATGGTTTGAAAATTAAGCCTGATTATATTCTAAATAATGTACCTCATTTAAAAGTTCTAGTCGTACCAAGTTCTTATACTCCTAAAAAACAGGCTAACAACAAAGAGCTTGTTAACTTTATAAAAGAGCAAAATAAGTCAACCGACTATATTGCTAGTCATTGTGCTGGAGCCTTTTTAATTGGAGAAACGGGAATTGCAGACAATAAAAAAATTGTAACTTATGTTACTGGAGGAAAAGCATTAAAAACTGAGTATCCAAATTTAAACGTAGCAGATGACAACAAGGTTTCTGTAGTTCAAGATGGAAAATTTATTTCTTCAAATGGAAGTTTAGTTAGTTATATTGCTTCATTCGATTTATTAGAAGAATTAACAAATAAAGAACATCGGAAATTTGTTGAATCATCAATTTTATTTGATAGAATCAAAAAACATAATTAAAACCTCACTTTATTTTCTACTGAAACTTCAGAACCTTCTAACAAAAATACGGAGGTAGGCTTTTGATTTCTTAAAAAAAGAAAATCTTTATTATAAGTTTCTAAAAAATTCACATCTATTTTGTGATTGATTACTGGGTAAAATTCCCACTTTGGGTGTTTTACCTCGTATTCAGTTGTTTTATTATTGTTTTTTGAATATCCCCAATAATGTTCTGCAATAAATTCGATTTCAGATTTTTTTTCAATTATTTCTAATTTATTTAAAGCTTCAACCTCAATTGAATTCCATTCATTATTTATTTTCCATTTATATGAAATATTAATTTTGTTCTTCTTTAAATTCCATAAATGTTTCATTTCAAGTGTCTCATAATTTTCATTATAAATAGTATTTGCGACAAAAGTTATAGCAGCCTTAGGAACAATTTCTTTTATAAAAACCACTCCTCTTTTTATCTCTCCTTCTTTTTCTTTTTTCACATAAAACCTAAGATTCACCTCTTCGAAATTAACATGAAAAGGAACCTTAACACCTAATAACCTGGTATTTAAAAACATAAAACCAACTACACTTACATAACACTTCCCTTCAAAAAAATCCAGATCTGTACCTAAAGGTAAATAAGGCTTTAATACACCTGGATTTACTTCATAATTTATCATTATTAATTTTCGCCACTCAGCTTTTAAGAAACTCATATTATTAGTTTTTATAATTTAATATCCTCCTCCACTTATTAGTCTCAGCAAACTCTTTTATCGTTTTATTTCTTTCTAAAAGAAAATTGGTCATATATTTTTTAAGAAATAACATATCAACAAACTTTCCAAGAACACCAAATGGTGAAGTATATTCTAATACATCAACCAATGTAGTTACATTCTCTTTAAAAGAGAAATAATGTTCATGTTTAAAACTTTTAAATGCTCCAGAAACCATTTTATCTGCAAAAAATTCAGCTTCTCTACATCCAGTTACTTTAGAGGTGAAATTTTGGTAAACTCCTAAATGTTTTGCTCTCCAAGTTACGGTTTCATTCAATTCAATTAAACCTGAGGTTCTACCAGAAATTGCTCTTTCATTTGTTTTTTTTGTAGAGATTTTATGCAATTCTATACTTCTTGAAAGATCAAATACAATTTTTTTCGCTGCTTTTATTTTTGTGAATAATAATATT
>JBELFC010000084.1:9218-14057 GCA_042093175.1 Tenacibaculum sp.
TGAAAGATCAAATACAATTTTTTTCGCTGCTTTTATTTTTGTGAATAATAATATTTTAGGCATGTTTTAAATTTTAAATTCGTTAAAAGTATTTATAGAAAATTTAAACCCTAAACTTAATAACTTTTCTGGGTACACTTTTCTACTTTTTAATAATAATTCAGGCTCTGTACCTATAAGCATAGCTCCTAATTTCAATATCCATTTAGGAGAATCAATACCATAAGGAACCTTTAATTTATTTCGTAATTTCTTTTGAAATTCATTGTTTCTAATTGGGTTTGGTACGCATATATTATAAATACCTGCTTCCTGTTTAATTAAAAAACTAATAGCTTTTATATAATCTTCCTCAGTTACCCAACTTATAAATTGATTTCCATTTCCTTGTTTACCACCCAATCCAAACTTTGTCATACTCTTCATTAAAGGAAAGGCTCCTCCTTTATTTCCTAAAACAATAGAGGTTCTTGTTATTATTTTTTTTGTTTTAGGTAGTGTATAACTATTAAAAACTTGTTCCCATTTTTTACATACATCCATAGAAAAATCTATTCCTATATCTCCTTTACTTTCTGTCATGAATTTATTTTCTGAATGCCTATAAATAGTAGCTGAAGAAGACTGAATAAATACTTTTGGCGGATGTTCTAAATTTTGAATTACTTCACACAATACAGCAGTACTATCTAATCTACTTTGATAAATTTCTGCTTTATTTTTATGATTATACCTACAATTAACTGACTTACCAGTTAAATTGATTAATACATCAGTATTATTAAGTAATTGTGCCCAATACCCTTTAGAAATTCCGTCCCATTGTAAATAGCTAACATTATCAGTATTTACTCTTTGATTTCTAGTTAAAATGTAAATCTGATTTTCTTTTTCTTTTTTAAAATATTCAGTAAGCAACTCTCCCAAATATCCAGTTCCTCCAGCGATTACTATTTTCATTTTTATCTATTTTAAAATAATTAGTAAAGCAATAATTCTATAAACTCCCCATGTATAACTTAAATAACTAGGTAAATCTAACAACCTAACTCTTCTTTTGTGTTCAAAAAACATAAAAAACACAACCCCTAAGAATGATATTACAATGATTATTTCTGGTATTTTTATTAATCCATTCATAATAATTAACTGCAGTATTCCTAAGCTACCCATTAAAGAAACTGTCATTAAATTACCTATATAATTAATAATTGTTTTTAAATTACTTTTTAGTAAAAACAGGCTTTGAAACACTATTTGGCCAACTGTAAGTATAAACTCATTTTTATAATTAGCAACTGGAAAACTAGGTATTAAACTTGTAAAGGATGTTAATGTATAAGCTGTAATGAGTATTGTTAAAATAATATACAAAACCCTATATTTAATATTAAAATCAGGAATACACTCTAATGACTCATTTTCTTTTATTTCAGAAGGAATTATTACTTTCCTATTATAGGAAATAAAAGAATATAGCTTTTTTAGAAAAAAGTAAATAGGTTTGAATTTCCCTACTCTTTCAATAAATGGAAAAGAATTTCCAATTACTTTTAATAAACTATCAATACCATATATTACTTTATGACTTTTAGTATCAACCAATGCTATTTCATTGGTTGCCCTTTTAATATCTACATATATTTTTTCATCATTCGTAATTTTTTTAAATGGCTTCCTACCATTTTCATCTAACATTTTTGAGTTTATAAAACCTGATGTATAAATATTACATAATGGACAATCATCATCATATAATAATGTGTAGTTTTCTAGTGTTTTCATAGTTTTTCTTTTTTATCTAATGACTCTAAAAAAAATGAAAAATATAGCGCAATTACCATTGGTAAAATAATATAGAGTATCACCCATAAATAACTTGCTAAATTAATATCCACGCCTATAAGCCAAACCATTCCATACAATAGAACGACTAACCAATATATCATTAACTTATTCTTACTTTTTTTAGAAAAGTTTTTCATAAAGAATAATAAAACAAAAGCTATTAGTAACTGATAAGCTCCTAGAATTACTTGTACAAGTAATCCCAAGTAAATAGTAACATACATTACTATTGTTGTTACAATCAAAGCTCTATTTAGTTTTTTTAAAATATTTATATATTTCATATTTTCAGAAATTTTTGAAAGTTTATTTGTAAATTTTTTTATTTTTTTATCATTTTAGTAAAACTTGATAATAACCAATGTTCATCTGCTTTAATAGCTTTGTCTAAAATTCCATTTACAGTATTTGTTACTGATGATAAATCTCCCATTAACTTTTTAAACTGTGTTGCTTCATCTGATTCTTCTTTTACATCTTTCTGTAATTCATCCAATACTTTCAAAACAGGCTCTACCTCTCTTCTTTTACGTTCTTTAGTAACTTGTTTAAATAATTCCCAAATGTCTTTATCTGCTACAAAAAATTCTTTGCGCTCTCCTACTACAAATTCTTTACGAACAATACCCCAATCAATTAATGCACGCACATTCATATTTACATTACCTCTTGAAATTTTAAGCGTATCCATAATATCATCAGCTGATAATGGCTCTGTAGAAACTAACAACAAAGCATGTACTTGTGCCATAGTTTTATTTATGCCCCAACTAGTTGCTAAACTTCCCCAAGTTTGAATGTATTTTATTTTAGCTTCATGTAATTTCATGCAACAAATATATAAAAATTTTTAGAACTTTCAATAATTATTGAAAATAAAATATCTCTATGGTAAAACTACTTTTTATTACAAGAAACATGTACTCTAAATATTTTTCGTATTATTTTGTAATATTTTTAATTCTCAATTTACTAATTAAGAAAATACAATTTTGAGTAACGATTTTTATATAACATCTATTCTACCGCATGCAGGAATAATTATAAAAATTTGCAGAGCATATACAGACTCTCAAGAAGATTTTGAAGATTATTATCAGGAAGCTTGTTTACAAATATGGAAGAGTAAAAATGCATTTCAAGAAAAGTCAAAATGGTCTACTTGGATTTACCGGATAACATTAAATGTTTGTTTAACTTTAGTAAAGAAAAACAAAAAAAAAGAATATGATTTAAAATATCATGTAGATAAATCAGAAGAAAATAAAGCCTTTGAAAATGAAAATTTAAATTTATTATATGATGCTATTAAAAAACTTTCTGAACTTGATAGAGCTATTATTTTATTGCATTTAGAAGAAAATCCTTACAAAGAAATTGCCGAAATTATTGGAACTAGCGCTAACAATATTGCGGTACGTATAAACAGAATTAAAAAACAATTAAAAGATTTATTAGATGGAAAAATCAATTGAAAAAATATGGAATGATGCTTTTATAAATGAGCAATCATTGATAGCGCCTAAAATAAATGACTTATATAATCAAAAGTCAAAAACAGTTATAAATAAAATTAAGAGAACTTATGAAATTGACAACAAAGGTTTAATTCCTATGGCAATTATACTAGCAATAGTTATGTCATTGTTTTCTGAAGCTATAATAGGAATATACTCTTCATTATTAATAGTAGCTTTGTACCTATTTAATAAAAAACTATTAAATCAATTTAATACTATTGATGTAAAATCAGATAATCTAACTTATTTAAAAAATTATAGAAAAATTATTTCTTCTATAACTTCATCTACTAAAAAACTTTTTGTTTTTGCCATTCCAATGGCCGTTTTATCAATATTTTTAATTGCTTTTAGTATTAAAGAGAAAAGTTTTCTTTCAAAATTTATAAGTTCAGATACAACTTTTATTGAGTTCTTTGGTATTGGTTTACTAATCGCTATTTGTGTTTCTATTATAGGTTTAATAGTATTTACACTATCTACTAAAATTTTGTATTCAAGTCTTATCTCAAGACTAGATATAATAATTAAAGAAATGGAAGAATTAAAAGAGTAAAATCATATCCAACAAAAAGGTATTAGAAACTATTTGCTTACTAATACCTTTTATATATTTAAGTTTGTTTTATAGAACTCTATTTACTTGACAGTTATAACAACCCGGTTTGGCATTATGAACTTGTATATAACTTACTAAAGTGTTGTTAAAAGTTTTCTTTATTTCTCTTTCCATCTCTCTCCCTTCAAGTATTTTAGCATCTATCATCATTCCGTTCTTATTATAAACCCTTACAGATTGTAATCTTTCAAACAACATCTGTGGTATTTCATTAATTTTCAAGTTAGCTTTTTTTGAATTCTTTCTAATAAAAATAGGACCACTTGCTTTATAGGGTGAATTCACATTGTGGTGATTAAAAGATAATAATAAAACTTCTTCTCCAATTTCTGCATCTTTAAGAGTAACTCTACATGGAAAACCTGGCTTTTCATCAACAATCATTTTAAAGATGCCTTTTTTAGATAATTCTTCTTTGCTTAAGTTAAAAAATTCATTAAAATTATTTTCAATTGCTTGTATTTTAAAATTGTTATTCATAGTAAACTACTTATTAGTTCTTAAAAATTTTATCTCCAAATGTTATGTTAAATCATTTAATTTTATTGACTCATAAGTATTAATTGCTATTTTTCTTTCAGTTCCCCATCTATAATTCCCCATATTACCATCACTTTTAATAACTCTATGGCAGGGTATTAAATAAGCTATTGGATTTTTACCAATTGCCGTAACAACAGCTCTAACTGCTTTAGGCTTATTAATCATTGCAGCAATGTTTTGATTAGCAAGTAAGTTAGATGAAGTTATTTGTAATAGTGCTTTACATACTTGAATTTGTAATGGTGATCCTATTAATTCTATACTTATTGGTGTATTAGGTATTTCCCATTGTTTAAAATATGCTTGTAA
>JBELFC010000085.1:0-14054 GCA_042093175.1 Tenacibaculum sp.
ACTTTTCCAAAGTTTCTCATCAGTATACAATTCAATAGCTTTTTTTAAAAACTGATCAAAATCATCTTCTATAAAGCCATTCCAAGGTAAGTTTCCATGCATCCCTTCGGCGCCAATTTTTGTTGTTACACTGGGGGTTCCACATATCATTGCTTCAGTTAACTTTCCTTTAATACCTGCTCCAAATCGTAATGGCACTAATATTACTCTTGCTTTATTTACTACTTCTAGTGCATTTTTTGCAAATCCTTTTACTATAAAACCTTCTTTTGGTTTATGTAATTGATTTATTTGTTGAGTAGCATAAGCACCATAAATGTGAACTTCTACTTCAGGTAATTTCTTTCGTATATCTTTCCAAATTGATTTTAATTGTAAAACAGCATCTACATTTGGAGCATGAAAGAAATTCCCTATAAAAACAAAATCTTTTCGCTTTTCATAAGGCTTCCAATTTTCAATAACATTTTGATTTATTTTAGGAAGTAAAAAAGGAAGGTGATATAATAACTCTTTATCAATTTTAAACACGTCAATTAATAATTTCATTTCATATAATGAAATTATTATACTTAAATCACATCTTAAAATAGAGGCTATTTCTCGTTTAGCATCATCTGAAGTCAATAATGATTCAGTAGTAAATATTTCGTTTCTTTTTAGTTTTTTATGACGTGTTTTACGTAAAAAATGTAAATCTTCAGTATCTAATATACGTAGAGCTTTAGGGCAATTTTCTGCAACACGCCAACCAAATTGCTCTTCCATCATAAAGCGATCAAAGAGTACAGTAGTTGGATTTAACTTTTGTATAAAATCATCAAATGATGAATTATTCAATTTAATTGTTTCTTCATGAACCCCTATAGAAGATAAGTCAAAAGCTTTTTCTCCTTTAAGTGATGGCGAGGCAAATGTTATTTTATAGTTCTTTTGTAAAAACAACTCTATTAATTGTAACATTCTACTGCCTGCAGCAGATGAATTTGGCTCTACCCAAACATACCCTATAATAAGAAGATGATTCATTTTACAAAAATAGTGGTTTTATATTGACATTCTTTATCTTCTCTTTTAATACTACTCGTCTAAAAACTAATCTTAAACATTCTTCAACAAATCAACAATTATATGTAATTTTGCGGTTATTATTCTGAAAAACAAAACAGATAGCTAGGTAGAAACATAAAATACTAACTAGCAAATACAAAACAATAAAAACACGACTCATGAAATACGATGTAATCGTTATTGGTTCTGGTCCTGGAGGATATATTTCTGCTATCAGAGCTGCTCAATTAGGAAAAAAAGTTGCTATTATAGAAAAATATTCTACTCTAGGTGGTACTTGTTTAAATGTAGGTTGTATACCTTCAAAAGCTTTATTAGATTCTTCTCATCATTACTATGATGCTGTGCATCATTTTGAAGAGCATGGAATTTCTGTTGAAAAACCATCTTTCGATTTTGAAAAAATGGTTGCTCGTAAAGCGAATGTAGTTGAAACTACAACAGGTGGAATTAAGTATTTAATGGATAAAAATAACATTGAAGTTTTTGAAGGCTTAGGTTCTTTTGAAGATGCTACACATGTTAAAGTATCAAAAAATGATGGTAGTTCAGAAGTAATTGAAGGAACTAACATTATTATCGCTACAGGTTCAAAACCTTCAACTTTACCTTTTATTTCTATTGATAAAGAACGTGTAATAACATCTACTGAAGCTTTAAAATTAAAAGAAGTACCTAAACATTTATTAGTTATAGGTGGTGGTGTAATTGGATTAGAATTAGGTTCTGTTTATAAGCGTTTAGGTGCTAATGTAACAGTTATTGAATATGCCCCAACAATTACTCCAACTATGGATAAAGATGTTTCTAAAGAACTTACTAAAGTTTTAAAGAAACAAGGTATGAAGTTTAATGCGAACCATGGTGTTACTTCTGTTGAAAGAAATGGTGATGAAGTTATTGTTAAAGCAACTAATAAAAAAGGTGAAGAAGTTACTTTTACAGGTGATTATTGTTTAGTTTCTGTTGGTCGTCGTCCGTATACTGATGGATTAGCTTTAGAAAAAGCTGGTGTTAAGGTTACTGAAAGAGGAATGGTAGAGGTTAATGACCATTTACAAACTAATGTTTCTAATATATATGCTATTGGTGATGTTGTTCGTGGAGCGATGTTAGCTCATAAAGCAGAAGAAGAAGGTGTAGTAGTTGCTGAATACTTAGCGGGTGAAAAACCTCATATTGATTATAATTTAATTCCTGGTATTGTTTATACGTGGCCTGAAGTTGCTGCTGTAGGTAAAACTGAACAAGAATTAAAAGATAGCGGAGTTGAATACAAAGCTGGTAAATTTTCTATGCGTGCTTTAGGTAGATCTCGTGCTAGTGGAGATACTGATGGTTTTGTAAAAGTTTTAGCTGATAAAAAAACAGATGAAATTTTAGGTGTTCATATGGTTGGTGCTCGTGTTGCTGACTTAATTATGGAAGCTGCTGTTGCCATGGAATATAGAGCATCTGCTGAAGATTTAGCTCGTATTTGTCATGGTCACCCTACATACTCTGAAGCTGTTAAAGAAGCAGCTAAAGCTGCTTGGGATGGTAAGCCTTTAAATGCTTAAAATAAAAAAAAACATAAACTAAAAAGGTATTCTTTAAACAGAATACCTTTTTTTTGTTAATTTTTTACATATATTTAATTTCATTAACTAAACCCCTTCTAAAAATGAAATTATTCAAAACTTTATGTATTCTTTTTACGTCTTTAACCCTTTTTTCGCAAAGCTTTGTTGAAAAACAACTTCCTACTCCTGACAACCTTAGCTCCTTATTTATTGGACCACTACTAAAATCAACTATTCATTATGGAGCCAAGCCTAATAACTTTAATGGCAAAGTTATTTTGTTTAACCATGGATATATTGATCTTAACCAGCTTTTTTTCACAAATAACACTTTTTATAAAGAAGCATATAACGAAGGTTATCAAGTTGTATTTGTTGCTACCACAAGAGGGGAAGGTATGTGGACGAACGGAAAGTTATTAGCTGAATCTATTGATATTATAACTAATAAATATCATGTAAATGATGTATACATTATTGCACATAGTAATGGAGGAAAAGCCTCTGAAGTTGCAATGTATACTCATAAAAAATATAATAAAGTAAAAAAGGTTTTTGCTTTAGGAACTCCATATTGGGGTACATATTTAGCTGATATATCACAACAATGGTGGCTAAATTGGTTATGGAAGAAAACAGGATTAAACGAAGGAGGAGCTACCTCAACTACATACTACTGCAGAGATATTGTTCGCCCATATTTTGACAACCATATAAATAATGAGCCTTCAAAATTTATAATTCTTGGTGGATCAGGATTTGCTAGAGGCCATACACTTTTAGCTCCTTTAATGTTTGCTAGTGGTAGCGTTTTATATTTACACCAGGGAGTAAATGATGGTGTATCACCTTATAAAAGTACACTTAGACCCAATGGAATTTATACCTTTAAAAAGAACGAAGCTTATTTAGATCATGTTGATATAGCATTAGGACAATATGTTTGGAAACATATAAAACCATACTTAAACGAAAACGTTTTAAAAAACACAACACCCAAAAACACCTCTGAACTAATTAATTACACTAAAACTATAAGTGATTACCAAATTATTAATTCAGAAAATGATTATGACAAAATTAGAGTAGATAAAGGCAATACAAATATTGATTTACAAATATTTCATAAAAACTCATACTCAAACTTCAATATAAAATCTACAAAAGGAAAATTACTCCCCCAAAAAAGAACACAAAACAAAACGAATTCAGTAGCTAATTATATAAGTAGTTATAAACTTAATACATCAAGCTCAACTATTATAAAGGGTAATTCAAAATTTGTCGCTTATGCACATCAAATCAATGGACCAAAAATGGTTTATGAAGTTAAAAAAAACAAAAACATATTAAAAGTATCTTTTCTAAATTCTAATATTAACTTTGATGAAATTGAAGTAACTGCTACTATTTCTAAAACTTCTGATTTATTAGGAAATAGTACTGAAGAGGAAATTTATTTACAATCGTTTAGCTACCACCAAAAAACAAAACAATTTATACTTGATACATCAATTTTTAAAGAAGGTGTTTATAGTATATATATTAATAGCGAGCATCCAGATTTTACTAGAAACATAGTTTCTGGATTTACAATTGGTACCATCACAAATAATAAAATTAAAGAATTAAACACTCCTAAAAAATTTCTTTTTGACATAAATTTAAACAATAGTATAATTACTAATTCTATAAATATCAAAACTAAAGGGATTACACCTACTCATGGGCTATCAATTAAAATTTACACAATAAATGGTAAATTAATGACAGATAGTATTATGATGGGAAGTAATGGAGCATATAATACTGATACTAGCAATCTTCCTTCAGGGTTATATATAACTACAATAAAATACAAAAACCATTCTAAAAGTTTTAAAATCATAAAGCAATAATCTTAAAAAATTAAAAACCGGGTAACTATACTCGGTTTTTAATTTACATCTTTTTAATTAATTTCCTTCCACTTTTATTCCTAATCCATTAGCTATTTCCATCCCTAAACTTCTATCCGCTCTAAACCAATGGCACAGTTGTTTATTTATTATTTCGAGTTTTTTCTCTCCTGAAATTCCACTCATTGCATTTACAATATTTGTAACTGTATCTTTTTGTTCTTTTTTAGACATCAATCTGAATAAGTTACCAGGTTGAGTATAATGATCATCATCATTTTCATTACGGTTATAATAACCTACTTGCTTAGAATCCAATTCATAATTTATTCCTTTTCTTGTTGTTTCTAATTCAATATCATCAAAGCTGTTTGGAAAATAATTTGGCGAATTCCCCCCATTATCATCAAAACGCATTGAACCATCTCTATGGTAATTATTCACCATATATGGACACTTATTTACTGGTAAAGCGTCATAGTTAACACCTATGCGATAACGATGAGCATCAGGGTAGGCCAAAATTCGTCCTTGAAGCATTTTATCTGGTGAAAAACCAATACCATCAACTAAGTTTGAAGGAGCAAAAGCAGATTGCTCTACATGAGCAAAATAATTATTTGGGTTTTCATTTAACTCAATTACACCTACATCTATTAATGGAAAAGAAGCATGAGGCCAAATCTTAGTAACATCAAAAGGGTTCCATTTAAATTTCTCCGCTTCTTCATTTGTCATAATTTGAATTTTCAAAGCATACTTTGGATAGTTTCCTTTGTCAATAGCTTCTACTAAATCTCTTTGCGCATAATCTGGATCTTTTCCTTTTAATTCTGTTGCTTTGTCATCACTTAGGTTTTTGATTCCCTGCATTGTTTTATAATGAAATTTCACATAGAACCTTTCATTATCATCATTTACTAAAGAAAACGTATGACTACCATACCCATTCATAAATCGATAACCATCTGGAGTACCTCTGTTACTCATTAAAATAAGTACTTGATGTAAACTTTCTGGATTTAAAGACCAATAATCCCACATCATAGTTGCTGATTTACAATTAGTGTATGGATCACGTTTTTGAGTGTGTATAAAGTCTGGAAACTTTTTAGGATCCTTAATAAAAAAAACCGGAGTATTATTTCCTACTAAATCCCAATTACCATCTTCAGTATAAAACTTTATAGCGAATCCTCTAGGATCTCTTTCTGTATCAGCTGAACCTTTCTCTCCTCCTACCGTTGAAAAACGCGCAAATAGCTTCGTTTGTTTGCCTACTTCATTAAAAAGTTTAGCTCTAGTATATTTACTAATATCATTAGTTACCGTAAAAGTACCATACGCTCCTGACCCTTTAGCATGAACTATTCTTTCTGGTATTCTCTCTCTATTAAAATGAGCTAATTTTTCATGTAAAAAATAATCTTGTAATAATAATGGCCCTCGTTCTCCAATACTTTGAGAATCTTCATAATGATATAAAGGTGCTCCTGATTCTGTTGTTAATTTTCTTTTTTTACTCATTACTATCTGTGTTTTGTTTTTGTAAACTTATAAAAAAACACATTATAATAAAAATTGATAGTTTTTATATTAAAATAAATTAAAACTATAAAAAAAGATACTGAATAAAAAAAACCGAGCTCTACAACTCGGTTTCTTACTATAAATAGGATTATATATTATTGTTGAATACCATAAAAACTTCCAACACTATCATTTATATCTGCTGCTTTTTTAACAGCTTCATACATTTGAAATGTTTTATTCTTTCTATTATTTGCTATTCTCTTTCTATAAGTATCATAATTAGGCAACGCTGTAGGCAATTCTTTCTTTTCAGTAACGAAAGCATAAACACCTCTATCTCCAACTACTTTATTATATACTTTGTTTTCTTTTGCATTGATCATTGCACCTATAATTTTAGGTTCATAACCTACACCTGAAAGACTAGGAGATTGTAAATTTACATCTACTGCTCCTCTAATTGTTTGACCTGATGATTTTGCAATATCTTCTAAAGAAGCACCACTCATTTTGCTTGAAATCATTTCTGCTTTCTTTTCATTTAGAATTATAGGACGTACACTTTGAACAGCTTTATCAACTGACATTAATCCTTTAGATGTTTTATCAGTTAACATAACTACAACATATCCTCCATCTACATCAAATCGCTTAAAGTTACCTACTTCAACATCTTTTCCAAATGCCCAAGTTATAATTGCTCTTTCATTACCTATTCCAGGTACATTTTCGTCTAAAACTTTTAATCCAACAGCTGGTAAAGAAGTTAAACTCTTTTCTTTAACTAAATCAATATATTTTTTACCATTAGTTAAATTTAATGCAAAAGTTTCAGCATTTTGGAAAATGGTATTTTCAGTTGCTTCTGAAGCTTCAATCTTTTTTCCGAAAGTTGCTAATTTCATTGCTGATTGAAAATTTTTCTGATCTTCAATTTTAATAATATGGAAACCAAAAACAGTTTTTACTACTCCCATATCTCCTTTTTTCCCTTCAAAAGCAAAATCTCTAAATTCAGGAACCATTCTGTTATATCCAAACCAATCATAAAAACCTCCTTTATCAGAAGACCCTTTATCAGAAGAAAGTTCTTTAGCTAAATCTTCAAATTTAGAAGAGTCAGCCTTTAAAACAGTTAATAAACTATCAGCCATTATCTTTGCATCCGCTTCATTTTTAGTAGGTTCGTATCCACTTGGGTTTGCACCTATGAAAGGAATTAAAATATGTCTTGATTGAACTGAATCAGGCAATTGTGTTATTTTAGTAATTTTTGATAATTTGAAGTAATCATTATCTTTATAAGGTCCAAAAACTTCACCTTCTTTACCTTCAAAAAGCTTTTCAGCTATTGCTTGAGGAACCTGAGCTTTAAATTTATAATTATCATCAAGTGCTATGTCAGATTTAGCATCTTCTAAAAAAGCAACATAATCAGTAGTGTTCTTTAGTCCTTTTAATATGTTTCTATTATTAGGATCTTCAGAATCTTCAATTAACTTAGCTACTTCAGTTCTTATTGCTTCTTCATCTTCTAAAGTTGGAACAATGTCAAACTTCACAAATTTAACATCTCTCGAAGCTTCTACTTGATATTGATTTTTATGACTCTCAATATATGCTTTAACATCACTCTTTTTTACAGTTACTGTACTATCAGCAATTGAAGTATAAGGAACATACACATACTTTCCAGAAACTTTAGTGTTTTCAGTTAAATATTGTCCTTCTCCTTCTTTTAAAGAAGCACCTAAACCTGAAGACACTAAATTATCATAAGTAGTTTTCTCTAAATTATCTCTTAAAGAAACCATGTAGTTTTGCCAAGCTCTCCACTCATCATTATTAGCATCTTTAATAGTTGCTAAATGTTCTTTCAATTTACTCTTATCGAAAATTCCAGAGGTTTGAAATCTTTGATCACCTTGAACTGTAGGTGAATCAAATAAAGCTTGCATAATATCAGCTTCTCCAACTGTTATACCCGCTTCCTCTAATTGAGATTTGTATATTTTTTGACGTAATAAATTATTCCAAACAGTTTTAGCTGCTTGCATTTCAGAAACTCTGTTACCTGTTTGCTTTTTATATGCATCTAGAGCTTCAGCAAATTCTTGACGAGAAATACTTTCTCCATTTACATCTCCTACTTCGTTTACTTTACTTGCATTAAAAAAATCTGATATTGTAGATGGGTCTAATACAAATGCAAAAAGTGCTAAACCAATAACAAGAATTAAGAACATTGAACGTTCTCTAATTTTCGATAAAATTGCCATACGTCATTTTATTTTATTAACAGTGTGCGAAAATACAATTTCACATTTAATAATGCAATGTTTTTTTAGCTGTTTTAGAGTAAGTTTACTTATATATAATATTTATTCTTCTTTCTCTAATACTTTAAAATGAATCACATCTATTTTTGACGTACTAACTTTTAAAATTTTAATTTGAAATTTACCAATGTGTAAAACCTCGTCTTGTTCAGGAATATTTTCTGTATGATTAATTATAAAACCACCTAAAGTTTCATAAGCTTCCTCTTTTGGAATATCTAAATTATACTCTTCATTTAAATAATCAACTTCAAGTCTTGCAGAAAAATTATAGTCATTATCGCTTATTTTTTCTTCAAGAAGTTCTTGGTTATCATGTTCATCTTCAATCTCTCCAAATAATTCTTCAACTACATCTTCTACAGTTATTATTCCTGAGGTACCTCCATATTCATCAACAACAATAGCTATACTTTTTCTTTTTTTAATTAATGAATTTAAAACATCATTAATAATCATAGACTCGGGCACGAACTCAACAGGTAGTAGTATTGATTTAATTGTTCTAGGCTTTTTAAATAATTCAAAGGCATTAACATACCCCAAAATATCATCTAATGAATTTTTATATATCAATACTTTTGAAAGACCAGTTTCAATAAAAAGTTCTCTTAAAGAAGCTACAGAATCATGTATATCTAAAGCTATTATCTCTGTACGTGGCACCATAATTTCTCTAGCTTTAACTTTATGAAACTCTAATGCATTTTGAAAAATTTGTATTTCAGAATCTATCTTTTCTTGATTATTTCCACCATCTAATTGTTCAGATATATAATTACCTAACTCTTCTTTACTAAATTCTGTTTGTTTTTCATTCTCGGTAGTTTTAAAAAAAACTTGTAAACAAAAATCAGAAATTTTAGTAATTACCCAGGTAATAATGTAAAAAATTAAATAAAAAAAATAAGCAGGTATAGCAAACACTTTTAGCATTTCATTAGCATAAATTCTAAAAATGGCTTTTGGTAAAAATTCAGCAGTAACTAATATTATAATTGTTGATATTATTGTTTGAGTTAATAAACTTATATCCGATAAAACATAATCAACAATAATACTATCTGAGGGTAAAAATGTTTGAAACCATGACATCAATAGTTTCCCCATAAAATAACTATAAATTACTAAAGCAACATTATTACCAACTAACATTGTAGTAATAAATTTTGAAGACTTCTCAGTTATTTTCGCAAGAATTTTAGGCAAAAAACCTTCTCGTTTTTTTTCAAGTTCTATATGTAATTTATTTGCCGAAACAAATGCAATTTCCATACCTGAAAAAAAAGCAGATAATAAAATTGACACTAAAATTATTATAATATCAAATTGCATTTAACTCATTTTTTCAATTACTAGCTATCTCTAATGTTGTTTATTTCTGCTTTCTACTTTTCTTCTAAAATAACGTTTAAAAAAGAAAATTAGCGTTATAAAGATACCAAAACCAAACATAAAAAATGCTTGTTCTTTATCAGAACTCCATTTAATAAAACCTTCTATAAAAAAAATGATTCCTACAACTAAGTATCCGTATTGTATATATTTCCAAAGTGTGTTCATTATAAATCGTCGTCTTTAGTTTCTACTTCTCCTGTAATATCCTTTGCCACCCATTTTGACAAATCTTGTCTTGATTCGAATCCAAAACCATTAATAATACTTGTTTCTGTTGTTAACCTAAAACCATCTTCTGTAAACAAGTATTTTTCTTTTTGATCCCAAAAAAGCTGATTGGTTTCTAATTTAGAGTTATCAGCATGATTTATAATCACTACATTATCTCTAATTTCAGAAATTCTTGTTTTATTATATGTTAATGCAAAATTCCCTGTAATTGTAGTTGAATCCCCATTTCTCTCAATTGTTATAATTTTTATTCCTTTTGGAAACTTATTATAAGGGTGTTCTTTTCTGTTGGTAAAATCGTGTAATAATGGTGTTATTAATTTTGAGGTAATTCTACCAGAATCTTTATAAACATGGTAAATATCTTTACCTATGGCAATAGGTAAATTTTTATCTGCTAAAAAATCTTGAACTTCTTTTTTACTATTCGTGCAAGAAAAAAACATTGCTATCAATCCAATGATAGCAATGTTTTTATATATGTTATATTTTTTAACTTTCATTTACTTGCTTATGGTATACGAACAGTTTCACCTATCCAACATCCAATTTTATGAGATGCTCCTGAAGATACACCTTTTTGGAAAATTAATTTCTTAGAAGGCACATTCTTTTTGTAACTAGAAATATATCTCCCAGCTCCACATCCTGGATCTACTCTTTTAGCTTTTAATGCCTTATTCAATGCTGCTACATATACCATTCTCTTTTCAAACTCATCACTTCCACAAGAATTTGCACTTTTTTGATATAAACTAGCAATATATAAATATGCTTTACCCATATTTGGATTATACTTTAATGCTTCATAAGCCAAAGCTCTTGCTCTTGAGCCTCTAGCTCCTTGTGCTTCTCTTAATTTTAACCTAGCTTTTTTCAATGGATCAGTTTCTAAATCAAAAGCTTTCTTTCTCATTTGAGCAGCTCCTTTTTTATCTCCATTATTTTCTAGTACTCCAGCAATAAAGTTAAATGCATCTGCAGATTGTGTTGCATCAGCATAAGCTTTTGCTAAAGTTTCAAATAATGGATCAGTCTGACATCCTTTATTATACATTCTTGATACAGCTCTTTTTAACCAAACTCCGTTTGTTTTATTTGCATCAAAATCTCTTTTGTAAATAGGTATTAATCTTTCACAAGTAGCTATTTCAGAAATCATAGCATCAAGACCACCTTCTACTTTTCCTAATGACCCAGAATTTATTGTATAAGCTTTTAACCTTTTCTTCTCTTTGCTATCTATTGTACCTGCTTCTTCTTTTGCTTGTAATTTAGCTATTTTAACATTATAATCATCTAATTTTTCTTGAACAGATTCAATTACATCATCATAAGTATCAAATACTTTTTGAGGATCAGTATCTTTATATTTTTCAGTGATACCTGTAAAATATCTAAAGATGTTTTTAACACTCATCTCTTTAGGTGAAATTTCATAGGCTTTTTCTAAAATTAAAAATACCTCATCACTAGATGCTAACTTATGCTTAATCAAATACTTTGCATACTCACTATGCGCTTTTGCAGCTCCTTTATTAGGAAAATTTACTAGTCTAGCTTCATAAATTTTCTTAGCTAAAGTATTATCATTAGTCTTGTTAGCTATTTTCGCTCCATATTTGTAGATATTAACTGATAATTTAGGGCAGTTAGTAAGTAAATATTCTAAATCTACTTTAGCCTCAGCATATTTTTTAGTAACATAATTACCTTTAAATAAGTTATACTTTATATTACATTCTTGACTAGCCTGCGCTTTAACAACATTTACGGCTACAAACAAAAACATCCCTGTTAGTAAATACGTAATTTTTTTCATCATTTAATCAGTTTTTAATTAATCTATTTTTCTTTTATTGAACCAATTAATACTATTTAGAGATAAACTTAATTTTACATTAAAATAGTTTTCTTTAATTAGATTATTAATCATTGTCCCCCTTTGTCCGTACTCAAATCCAATATTAACACTAGATAATTGTTTTGGAAGTGGTAAACCAAATCCAATATTTATGCCAAAGTCGTTTATTGATGTTAAATTATTTCCAGTTCCTGTTCCATCTGCTAAAATCCCCATTTTCTCAAATCTAACACCCCCTCTATAAGTAACTCTATCCCAGTAACTTGATATTGAATTTAATTTAGGAAGATAATATCCACCTATCGAAAATTTACTTCCTCTTTCATATCTAAACGCTTGGCTATTTCCAATAACATTAATTCCTTGTGAACTAACGACCGCATCTTTATACTCTTGATTTATTCCTATATACCACTTATTTACTTTTCCTAAACCTACACCAAATACAGTTTTGAAAGGCATGGTTAAGTTTCCTGATATTTCTTTATCGTAAAGTATTTTTCTTACCTGCTCAGCACCTGAAGTAGCAATAGATAGAGAATACATTCTTTCAGCTCCATTTGCTGACAAATCACTATCAAAAGTAACAGCAGCTCCTGTGTATAATTGTAATTTATTTTTTAATTCTTTTTTGTACTGTGCTCCAAATTTAAATTGTCCTCCTCTAAGATTTAATTTTTCTTGGTGCTTAGTCCCTAACATAGTTCCTTGAACTTGATTTAAGATATCATTTTGCAAACTTCCAAAAATAAAACCAACTTCAGCACCTACAGAAAAACCGTCAAACAAATAGGTACCAAAACTAGCGTATAGTCTATTTGTACCTCCTATTCCTGAGAATCTTGTAAGTTCTTTAATGTTATCACCATCATATACTCTATTTAACAATGAATATCCTACAGATGAAAATGGTTGTAACCCTACAGATAAACCTGATTTCTTACCTATTGGAAATCCTAAAGAAACATATCTTAAACTAGTTGAATTCCCCGATTGAGATGAATTAGATTCTTTTAAGTTTAAAAAAGTTAAACTTCCTCCAATAGCATAAGTAGCGTATCTTAAATCAGCATTCGCTGCTGGATTCGTAAAATTTAAATGGTATGTGTCTTTTAATGCAACTCCAATACCTCCCATTGAAGACTGCTCAACAGTTAATGGATCAAAATTTTCTCCTATACCAAAATAAGAATATGGTGACGCACTATTACTTTGCGCTACTATTGTTGTTGTACTTAATACTAATAGTCCTATTATAAACCTCTTAATCATCCTCTAAATTATATATCAAAATAGTATGTAATCCCTCCAAAACAAAATTTGGATGGGCAAATATGACACTTTTTAATTGTTCTGCCAAGAATTTTGTATCTCCTCCTGTTAAAACAATTGTTAAATCTTGATACCCTGCTTTATACTGATTAATAAGACCTATTATTTCATTATATACTCCATTTATAACTCCAGAATGTATAGAAGTATCTGTATTTCTTCCTATGAAATCAGAAATATGTGTTTGTTTTAATAATGGTAATTTTGATGTAAATGTATTTAAGGCTCTATACCTCATTGCTATTCCCGGAGAAATAGCACCTCCTAAATATTTTTTATCTTTCGTTATAAAATCAAATGTAATACAGGTTCCTGCATCTATAACTAAGGTGTTTGTATCTGGGAATTTCTTTACAGCTGCGGCGGCTAACGCTATTCTATCAACTCCTAACGTCTTTGGAGTATCATACATATTTTCAAAAGGAACCTTAGTTTCATGATTTAGAATAATAGGGTTGATTAATTCTATTATTTTTTTTTCTTCTTTTTCAGAAAATGACGCTACAGAAGACACAATACTCTTTAAAATTGGATATTTTAAAATAATTTTTTCCAATTCTTCAATTATTTTTACTTTCAGAAACACCATCCTATCAATGACTACATCATTCTCATAAACAGCCACTTTGACTCTTGTATTACCTACATCAATTATTAAAAACATACTTATTTTTTAAAAAAAACAAAGTTACAATACATTTTTTTAGTTTTTTTATTTTGTTAAATTGAAAAACGATTGTATATTTGCATCCGCTTAACGAAAGTAGCAATTGGTGCCTTAGCTCAGTTGGTAGAGCAAAGGACTGAAAATCCTTGTGTCCCTGGT
>JBELFC010000086.1:0-13845 GCA_042093175.1 Tenacibaculum sp.
AAAGGTGATAAAGTAATCGTTTTCAAGAAGAAAAGAAGAAAAGGTTACAAAAAGAAAAATGGACACAGACAGTATTTAACTGAGATCCAAATTGAAGGAATCGCAACTTCTGGAACAAAAAAGGCTGCATCTAAAAAAGAGGCTCCTAAAACAGAAGTTAAAGAAGAATCAAATGATTTAAGTTCTAAAACTGTTGCAGAATTAAAAGCTTTAGCTAAAGAAAAAGGTATCACTGGGTACACTTCTTTAAAGAAAGCGGAATTAATTGAAGCATTAAGTAAATAATTAACTTTAAAAACTTACAAAGATGGCTCATAAAAAAGGTGTCGGTAGTTCGAAGAATGGTCGTGAATCAGAATCGAAACGATTAGGAGTAAAGATTTTTGGAGGACAAGCTGCTATAGCAGGTAATATTATTGTTCGTCAAAGAGGAACTCAACACAATCCAGGTGAAAATGTATATATGGGTAAAGACCATACTTTACATGCTAGAGTAGATGGAGTTGTGAAATTTCAAAAGAAAAGAGATAATAGATCTTATGTTTCTATAGAGCCTTTTGAGGCATAGATACATAAATCTTATATGATTTTTAAAAACTGTCTGAAAAGACAGTTTTTTTTGTTTTTAACATTTTCTTAACATATAAAACGCTTTTCTAATCTATATTTGCAACTGTGTTGCATCATTTGTTGTTTATGCAATTCACATAAATAGAAAATTTTAAGTGTAGACTGATTACCTACAGATTAACTAGCCTCGGGTTTGGGGTTAATCAATTTTTTATTGTTTAGAAAGTGGGTGTCAATTTGTTTGACACCTTTTCTAATTAATATACTTTCCTATTGTTACTAGATTATGATTTTTATGAAGAATAAAATTTAAATTATTAGATTTGTTACTTTTGTAATATTAATATTTATAGTTTTAACTTATTCATTAAATTATTTAAATGAGAAATACAGCCTCACTACAAGCAATAAAATCGTACCTAACTGAAAAAAATGTTGCAGTAAGTGCTGTAGAATTAGTAGAATATTTTGCAAATAGATTTAATAAAACTACAATTTATCGAGTTCTAGCTAGATTAGAAGATGAAGGTGTAGTACATTCAGTTATAGGCCAAGATGCTAATACTTACTATGCTACTTGCCATTCAACTTGTTCAAAGCATAATCATAATGATAATCATGTGCACAGGCAATGTAAAAAGTGTGGAGAGTTATCATGTATTGAAATTGAAGTTAATGTACCTACTTCAAATGATTTTATTGTTGAAGAAACAAATGTTTTGTTGGTAGGACTCTGTGTGAAATGTAAATAAAAAATATACTGATCGGTATATTTATAGTATATTTGCTTAATTAATATCATAAGCGTGTCTAAATCAGAAAAAACAAAAGCTTTTATTATTGAAACGGTTGCTCCTATTTTTAATAAAAATGGATATTCAGCAATGAGTTTATCTAAGATAACTGATGCTACTGGTTTAACAAAAGGTGCAATTTATGGACATTTTAAAAACAAAGAAGAGTTAGCCATTGAAGCTTTTCGTTATTCTGTAAGAAGAGTGCTTAAAGATTTAAATAAAAAAATTAATTTAGGTAAAACTCCTTTGGGTAAACTGTTAGAGATAGCTTCTTTTTACAAAACCTATTATGATTATAATAAGGAATTTGGAGGTTGCCCTATTTTAAATATTGGAGTTGATTCTAATAATCAAAAAACTGGAATTGCTAATCTAGTTCGTTATTATAATGATAAAATATTAAACCAGTTTTCTCTATTAATTGATGCCGCAAAAGAAGTAAATGAAATTAAAAAATCTACTGATAGTATGGTATTAGCTAAACGTTTTTTTTATATGATTGAAGGTGCAGTATATATGTCTCACATCATGAAAGATGAGAGTTATCTTACAGATGTATCTATGTACATGGAATTAATTATAAGCAAAGATTTAAAACAGTAACTATTTTTTTAACTTAAAATATACCAATCGGTATATTTAAAAAATTAAGTATTATGAATTTATCAAAAATTTTAGAAAGTAAAACAAAAATTAGATTTCAAGATTGTGATCCATTTAATCATTTAAATAATGGGGCTTATTTTAATTATCTTATTAATGCTAGAGAAGATCAATTAATAGCTAACTATAATTTAGATATTTATAAGCATGGAAAAGAAAAAGGTAAAAGCTGGGTAGTGGCTTCTCATCAAATAGCTTATTTAAAACCCGCTACTTTAATGGAAACTGTTTGTATTGATTCACAATTAATTAAATATGGTAACAAAAATTTATTGGTTGAGATAAGAATGTGGAATGAAACTAAAACTGAATTAAAAGCAATACTATGGAGTTCGTTTGTGTACTTTAATTTGTTAAAACTTTCATCTGAAAAACATTCAGATGATTTATTAGCGCTTTTTGAAAATGTTGTTTTACCTGTTGATCAATTTAACTTTGAAGAAAGAGTACAAAGTTTTCGATTTCAAAAGGTGTAGCAAAAACTTCATATAAAACAGGTGTATTAAAAAGTCGCCTAAAAATAATTTTTAGGCGATATTTTATACTAAAAAATGCTATTCTTTAACCATTTCTAAAATAACATCTTGCGACTTTATAATATGATTGAAAAACTCTTTCAAAGCATGGTATTCTCGGCTAGTATATACACTTTTGTTTATGCTAATTTTACAAAACAAGGTCATAGTTGTGTTATAAACCTTAGTTGTAATTAAGTATTTTCCACCATTATTGGGGAGAATTACTGTTTTATTATTTAATTCTTTTTTTAACTTATACCCTTCTGGGATTTGCATTGAAAAAATATAAGTATTTTCACTTGGGTAACCAAAATCTACTGGATAATCACGTTTTTTTAATTTAAATGGATTTCTAGTATGTTGAGTTATTAAAAAAGGATTAATGTAAAAAACACCATCTTTGTATACGTCTTCTAAAGTAACAGTGTACGTTTCATTTAAGTTTTTAGCAACTTGATTTAAATTTTCAACTTTAAACGTGTCTACTTCTAAAAATGGATAGTTTGACTCAAATGATTCAATATATTCATCTTCACTTTTTGATTGTATATGGGCTCTCTTATTTACAGCATAATAACTTTTAGTACTTATTTTTATGCTTGCAGTAGTTTCTTCTTCACTAAGATATAGTTTTACTTTAGTTGTTTTAAAAGCTTTGTTATTAAGCTTTATTGGTTCCCAAACACTCCCTTTTTTGAAGTTTAAAAGCCTTCCGTCACCGTTTAAAGCCTGAAACTGAACTAAACCAAAAGGCAATTGTTTTTTTGAAGCATCTAAATAATACTCCTTGTTATCAATTACAATTTTCACCAATAAATAATTAAACTCATTTATAACAGGATGCAATTTCGTTGGCATTGCTCTATCCCTTGTAGAAGTTAGAATTAAATAAGTTTCTATTTCAGCGGCTTTTAAAGAATTATATAAAGACAAGTTAATGTCAAAAATATTACCGAATTTATTAGTAAAAGCTTTTTTGATTCTCACTTTAGCTGAAGGCCAATAATCACCATTCCATGTGTAATGATTTTTAATAAAATTAAAAATACCTTTAGCCTTATTTAACTCTGAAGTACTATTAAAAATAGTAGGTGGTAATTGTTTTTTAAAATAATTTTTCTTCGAAGCTTGTTTGTCTAAAAAATTATTTTTTAATCTTTTGTCTGCATCTCTCCATGTTTTGGTGTATTTTTCTATTCCTTGACTTGGATGCCTGTATGATTCTAAATCAAAAACTAATCTAGATTTAAAATTTTTTGCACTTAGCATATATTTTTCTTCTTTAAAGGCAGGAATATTTTCTATTCCGTATGCTAATAAAGCACAAGCTCCTTTACCCATACCAGGAATGTATACGCAATTTTTATCAACATTAAATTGATTTGTAGTTAATGGTAAAAAACCTATTACTCTAATATTATATTTCCAGTTACCTAAAATAGAAGCTGTAAAATCACTTTTTACTTTAGGAATATCTGATTGAAATAACCAATCATCCATTTGTGAGTATGGAGTGGTTACAGAGTACACATATTCAATAATGCTTCCTACTTTTAAGGCAGGCATTGTAAAGGTAATTTCCTTCCACTTTTCGTTAAGTTTTTTCGTAAAAATATTCTTACTAATTAAATGTGTTTTCTTAATTCTATCACCTTGATTTAAATTGTAAGTTATTCCTTTAATATGATGTACTTTTTCTTTACCATAGCTTGGAATTCTTATGGTTGCTTTATTAAAACCAGCTTTTTTTAATATTTTAATTCTAAAATAATAATCAGTAGTTCTTTTATAATCTCTTTTTTCATCTAGGTAGTGGTTAGCATGTTCATACAAAATAACCGCATTAGCTGTTGAATCATTTTCATAACGCACCATTTTAAGTTCTTCAATAGAAGCGTTTCCTATTTTTGAAGATTTCTTTTTTTGTGAGAAACAAATTAAAAAACTAAATAGTGAAATAATAATTAAGATTTTCTTTTTCATAATATTTTCTTTTTTTTACAAAAAAACCTTGAGATTTTAGCCTCAAGGTTTTTTATATTGGTAAATGTAAATATTTTATATTTAATTAACGCTCTTTGTACTTACATAAAACTCTTCATAAGTTTGTAATAAGCTCATAAGTCCAGAAACTAAATCTTGTGTTTCAATTAAAATACTAAAGTATAAAGTAGTATTCTTAGGGCTTGTTTCATCTGTTCTAATTCGATCTACCTGTTTTTCAATTGAAGCTGATACTTCTTTTAATAATTCTCTTTTTTCACTAATTATATGTTCTAAATTATCAAAGCTCCTATTCTGAAATGTTAAACTAATATCTTCCAATAATCCAGATAAGGTATTATCTATTGTTTTTAAATCTTTTAATTGACCTTTCTTAAGGTTTTTATGATTGTTATTTACGTGTTTATAAGTAGCTCTAGATATATAGCTAATAGATTGAGCAACATCCTGTAAATATCCTAAAATTAAAATATAAAACTTACTAGCTTGCACAGAGGTGTCATCTAATGATTTAATGAAATAAAACACTCCATCTTTTAAACTATCAATTTCATCATTTAATTTCGTAACATGTTTATCTGTTTTACGTAATTTAATTAAATCATGATTAGCAAGGTCGTTAACAACACTTGAATATAGTTTATTAATTCTATTAGCAACTCCAGCAATGTGGTCAGAACTTTCTTCAATTACTCCATTAATAGTAATTAATTCAGCACGTTCCATATGTACTTGTTTTTTCTCTTCTTTTGCTTTCTTTCTGTGAGACATAGTGTTTCTTCCTATTAAAAGTGCTACGACTAATAATAAAACAGGAATCATAACTAAATCCCAACTAATTAAATAAGCAACTAATGCAGCGGCAACAAATGCAGTTATGGCTGTTAAAAACCAACCTCCAACAACATTAATTACTCCGGCAACTCTATATACAGCGCTTTCGCGTCCCCAAGCTCTATCTGCCAAAGAAGTACCCATAGCTACCATAAAAGTTACATATGTTGTTGATAAAGGTAATTTCATAGAAGTAGCAATTGAAATTAAAATTCCAGCTACTATCAAATTAACAGATGCTCTTACTAAATCAAAAGCAGGCATTTCATATGTTTTATCTTTTGGAAGTTCTATTACAGGTTTTTGAAATTTAGCATCTACAAAAGCCAACGTTTTTTTAGGAACAACAGCGCTAATACCTGCATTGATTCCCATAGCAATTCTTACAACTATCCTAGACATTGGGTTAGGTTGGAATTTTTCATGACCTTCACCTTGTCTTGATAAGTCAATTCCTGTTTTGATTACATTTTGAGCTTTACTAGAAGTCCATAAAGTAACTACCATAATTCCTCCTGCTAATAATAATAACCATACATTAGAAGGTACTTTTTTAGCTAAAACCCCCATTGAAAAGGCATCAGGAGCAAGTCCTGAAATTTGCCATTCTTGATAAGAATTCCATGCGGCAATTGGTACTCCAACAAAGTTTACTAAATCATTTCCTGAAAAAGCCATTGCTAAAGAAAAGGTACCTACTCCAATAATTAATTTTAAAATATTCACTTTAAAGAAGCTAATTAAAGCTTGAGAAATTAAACTCCAAACTAAAAAACTTCCTGTAATAATTAAAAAAGTATTTCCTTCAATTAAATGTTTAATGTCTTTATAAAAAGGAGTTCCTTTCATTCCTTTTATAATAATAAAATAAGTAATAGCAGTAATAGCAAAACCTCCAAATAAAGCATTTATATAGTTTGCTCTTTTTTCAAAGTTAAAAGAATAAATTAATCTAGAGAAAAATTGGACAATTGCTCCGACAGAAAAAGCTACGACGACGGATAGTAATATCCCTTTAATAATTTCAATCGCTTTTTTATGATTAATATAATTCCAAATGTCTGAAATTGATTGTGAGTCATTTGCAGATATTTTAATTAAAGAAATACAAACAGCAGCTCCTAATAATTCAAATACAATAGAAACTGTCGTAGAGGTTGGCATTCCAAGTGAATTAAAGATATCTAATAAAAGTATATCTGTAATCATCACAGCCATAAAAATAATCATGATATCTTGGAACATGAACATACTAGGATTGAATATCCCTTTACGTGCTACTTCCATCATACCACTAGAGGTTATAGCCCCAAAAAATACACCTACACTAGCAATTATCATTATATTTCTAACTTTAATTGCCTTTGAACCAATTGCAGAGTTTAAGAAGTTAACAGCATCGTTACTAACTCCAACTATTAAATCTACAACAGCTAAAACCGCTAAAGCGACCAACATTAAAATATATGGATCCCCCATTTTTTCATTTTTATTTAAGATTTGCAAATCTACAAACACTAAGAGGTGTTTGTGTTAGGTTTATGTTATTTTTTTAAAAGTGAATATCTACTTGTAATCTATACATTAATTCATTTGTTTTTCCAATAACATCTAAATAGCTAATATCAGTTTGTACTTTTAATTTATGACCTGCAATATATTTAGAAACTCCAAGTGTATACTGGTTTTCTTGATTTATTTGTGTAATTTTTTTATCTAAATTTATACTTGTAAACCGTCCAGATATTTCCCATTTCTTAGAAAATAAATAACTTCCATGCAAATTCAGTCCACTACCTATTTGTACTTTATCACCTGTTAATGTTCCGTCAGAATTTCTTGCAAGAGGATTTTTAGCGTCTCTAAAAGCATATTCTCCCATAAAAGAAATTCCTTTATATTTAAACAAAGCGTCTATAAAAATTGTAGAAATATTTGTTTTATAAAACCCGATATCATTTTTCATATAAGTCCCCAGGTTACTTTGAGTTTTTACAGCATCATTATTAAAATCATAGGTTGCGCCAAAAACTAATTTAGGAGTTTTCTCTTTTATTAAATCTCTTCCTTCATCATCTTCTAAACTAATAAATGAACCAAAAGGAAGTAGTTCTATTCTAGTAGTATATTGATAACCTCCTAAATTACCTGTTGTAATGTTTCTACCTTCTCCCTGAGAAACTGATAAGACTTCTTTTATAATAAAGCTGTCAGATAATTTAAAATGATGTCTTAATTGAAATCCCATATCCCTATCAATATTGAACCTTACATTCAATAAAGACCTGTCTACTAATTGTAAATTTGCTGATGAAATTACACGCTCTATGTTTCCTGGAAGTTTTGTTTGACCAATCCATAATTCAAAATTTTTATAGAAATTCCATTTTACAACTGCGTCAAGAATATATCTAGGAGCATTATTTGTATGTTCAGAGGCACCACCAATATCATTATTAGTAAGACCTAGTTCCATTTTATATTTTAATTTTGGAGAAAAAGCAAAACCATTAAATTTTAAACGAGCTCGTCTTACTAAAAAAGAAGAAGATGGTTTAGACAATCCGTTTGATGAAGAATTCCATTTAGCAATGGTTAAGAATTGCATTCGAGCTCCAACTTTCATACTCCAAGTACTATCTTGTCCAACAAGGTTAAAAAGACCATTTCCGAATTTTGGGGAGTTTTTTTCTTGAGCTTCTATACTCAATAATGTAAGAGCACTAAAAAAGGTAAATAATAATTTAACGTTCATTAACTTTTATATTGTTTAGCAACATTGGTCGTTATAAGTAATCAATACTAATGTAAATATAATGTTAAATCTGTGTTAAATGATTTTTCTTAAAAAAGTTTTTACAAATGTTTACTTAACATTTCTGGCCCTTCTAAAACAGTTTTATTTATTTGCATAATACCATCACTATTAGTTTGAACATGCCATTTTATAAGAGTAATTAAGTTGTTTTCAATTTCTAAACCAGTAATACATCTAGGATGAACACAGCTACCATCGTTAAAATGAGGCAATTCATTAATAGAAGGAAATCTTGGACGGTGGGTATGACCAGTAATAATCATTTGATTGTCATTTTTTTTAATCCATTTTTCTAGCCTTTTTTCTACTTTTATAAGTTCTCTGTGATTTTGGGCTGGACTAGTAGGGTCTTTTACTCCAATAACTTGTAAAGGCCTCCATAAAAAACGTACTAAAAAACGACTTAATTTCCAAAAACTATAGTTAAACCAATCTGCTTGGTGACCATGAAGAAGAAATATAGATCGGTTATTTTCTGATTCAAGCCTAATTGCTTCAGAGAATGAAGCTCCAATCATGAGTTCTTTTTCTTTATCATCAGTTGTATCGTAGTAATAATGTAAATTCTTTACTATATTTTTAGGATTCCTGTATTCCATATCATGGTTTCCCCAGATAAAGTGTAGCCTCTTATCTTCATGAAAACGCTTTAATAATAAGTAAACATCTTTATTAGCATTAAAAATAGCATCAAATTTATTTTCCCATAACTCATCTCCATCACCCAACTCAATGTAAGTAAAGTTTTCTTTTAAATAATGAGATAATGCGTAATGATAAATTTTTCTGTTATGAGAAAAATCATCTGCAAAACTATTATCACCTCTATGACAATCAGAAAACAATATGTATTTAGATTGCTCAGATAATTTTAATTTCTTGGCATTTTTAAATGCTTTAGTTATTCTAGTATTAGAAAGCATAAACTATTTTTTACATGATAAATATCTATAAAAAACTTCAAGTTTTAAAACTTAAGGTTATGTAATATAAAAAATGAATAGTTATCTCTTTCCTATCGATGTAAAGTCATCCTTATCCTTTACCTCCCATTCAGAATTTAAAGTGTCAGTTCCAGCACTTGAAACCCAATTAGTGTTCCCTTTTGTTATTGTTGTTTTTCTAATCAAAGTATGGTCTTTTGTCCCTTTAGTAACTCCTGCAACACTCCAAGCAATGCCGGGATTGTTATCTGGATCGCCAATAAGGTCGATTATTTTAAATATACCCTTGTTGTTTCTTTTAGTCAAAGCAATGGCATCATTTCCATTATGATGAACAGGGCTTTCATAGGGTAGTGATAAATCTGAATTATCAGTAATATCAGAAATAGATTTATTTGTTGAGATAACATAAACTTTGCCAGTCATTAAACTTCCTGATAATTGAAGTTCTCTGGCTGTTTTCCATCCTCCACCATTAGAAGAACCCCAAATTTGGTAATTAGACAAATTGATAGTTTTACCAGTACCATTGTATATTTCTATATATTTATTATTACTTGATCCTTCTACATATTCGGAGAAAAATATATCGTTATCAATACTATTCGTTCCACAATCATAGTTTTCAGTGAAATTTATATCAGTAACGTTTCTAAGGTGAATTCGAGGGCTATTGAAATTTGACATTATACCAATGATTTTCCCTTTTTTAGTACTTACATAATTAGTAGCAAATGTAGCATTGGTGCTAACGTATGATGGTAAACTATTAATACAATTAGAAGTTAGTGTGTTTAGTCCTACATATGTCTTTGTGATGTTTTTAAACTGGATTTTATGAATCTCTACAAGTTTACTTTCATAATTACCAGTTAATGCCTGCTCAATAGTGATTTTTTCTGGTGTAGGGATTACTCCTTTTCTGATGCTAATTATATTTGAAGATTTTAGGTTTAATTCTAATAAACCTTCATACTTATTAAGCTTTAATCCTCCAAGGGCAATCTCAATTTCATCTCCTAGATTTAAATTATATGTATCACTAAAGTTTAATGCAATACCAGCTGTTAAATCTTGAGCAAATGCTTTTTTATTAGTGATGTTTTTATGAGTAAGATCAGAAGTAATAACTACTTTTATTTTAGAGTTTTCAGAAATTCTTGTTTCGTTCCCTGTAAATAAGGATCTAATATCAACTAATTTTTTTTCTATAAGAGTACTATTGCAGCCATACTCTTCAGTTAAACGAACATCTTTTGTGTCTCTTATAGATAATGTATAATCGTTTTCATATTTGTTTAAAACAGCTATAATTGAGCCGTTTTTATTAGGAATTGATACTGTTTTAAAATTAGCAAAACCACTAGTTTTCATGATAATAGTATCAAAGTTTTCACAATTGATAAAAAATCTGTTTTCGGTATCAGTACTAGTAGGGTTGCCATAGGTTTGATCTTTTATTTCTGGTTGCAACTTGTTAATTTTTATAAGGGTGTTTATATGATTATCAGTTAGGTTATCGATAGTTACTATTGTAGGTGTTAGTTCTACTATTTCTGATGATCTGTCAATAAAATTAGAGTATTCATGTATGCCTATTCTATTTATGCTATTTCTACCTTTAATACCAATTTGAAAAGTAGTTAGGTGTTTTCCTAAAGCTAATCCATTGAGTTTAATGTAAACTTTTCTGCCTAAGTTGTATTTTGTGTTTAGGTTAGTGTCATCAATTCTAACTTCAACTCCAATAGTTGGGTTTTTGGGTTTGTCTTGTATAATAATTTTTTTAAAGAAATTACCATCTCTGTCATTTGAAATTACATAGCCATATGTTGTAATATCGTTGTCAAATTTTATAGCATCTCCCTTAAATAATTTTGTGATTTCATTTAAAGATTTTAGGTTTGAATACTCTTTATCAACTCCTGTTATGGGTGTTGAAAAATCTTCGTTCTGTTCACAGGAAAAAAAAATACTACTTAAAAGTAATATTACTTGGGTTAATATCTTTTTCATCTTTTTAAAATCTATAATTTATATTTAAGAAATAAGTAGTTCCTCTACCGTACCAATATTTATTACCAAAATTAGGAGTATTATTAACTTGATCATTTTTTACTAATTGGTAACTAGAAGTTCTACCTTGTTCGTACCCACCTGTCTTATATACTTGGTTTAGTACATTACTGATACTAGCAAAAAAACCAATGTATTTTTTTTTACTAATCCTCCATGTTTTTCCTCCTATAGCGTTCAGTGTAAAATAGGCATCTAATTTTTGTTGTTTAAGTAATTTTTCTGCTTCAGCGGGGTTAAATTCTGGAAAAAGTTTTCCATTGTGAAATGCAAAAGATTCGGTTCTTTTTATGTTTGAAATATTAATAAATGCATTATCCAAATAATTTCCAGTTACACTAATAAACCAATACTCTGGATCTCTATATTCAAACCCAAAGGAATATGCATTTTGTGGGCCTGACGGAATTCTATAGTTTTTGAGATTAGTTTTTCCATAATTTTTAACCCCTCTCTTGTCAAACCCAGCTTGCTTAGATTCAGAACTTATTTCTGATGTTAGTATAATATTTGGATTATTGCTATAGGTGTAATGTCCAATATTAGCTGCAGTTTTTAATTTAAAAGAAGAGGATAATTCAACGTCAATCGCTAATTCTGCTCCTAGATGTTTTTTATTGATTCCAGTTGTGATTTCTTGAATAAAAAGATTCGTGCTTCCAGCATAATAGAAGGCAATGTTGGTAGCATCTTTTATGCCAGTGTAGTATCCTGTTATTTTTGAGGTTATAAAAGGAACTCTTGCTGTATAATTTATATCCAAAGACATTACCTTTTTATTATTTAAAGTGCTAATATCAGATACAGTTAAGTTGTTAGATCTTGAATTGACAAAAGAATTTTGAATGGTTGGTGTATTAGTAATGTACCCAGCATTTAAGTTTAATAAATGGCGTCCAGTTATTTTATAAGCTATGCCTCCTTTGATTCCGTAGTTAAAGAACGATAGTTTTTTAGATTTTCCTAAAGAGTAAGGGATGTTTGGGTCAGATACATTTCCAGGATAGATTCCGTTTTTGTATAATCCTTCTCTTTGATAAGTTGTATTGTTAAAAGAAGCTGCAATATGGTAATTACTCTTTTTATAATTGAGTTGTAGTTGAGCAAAACCATTAAAGCTCTCAGAATTTAGGAGGTAATTATATTTAAATCGATCACCTGTTTTTGCAATTCTATTTGGAGTTAATAAGTTGTTTTGATATTCGTCCATTGAAGGATCTCCAAACTTATTAATATCTAAATATCCTGTAGCTCCAAATAGATCTTTAATATATGCAAAGTTTTCAGATTTTAATTTTCTGTATTCTAACTTTCCAGTTAAAATTATATTTTCTGTTAATTCAGTATTTAAAATTGTATTAAAAGTAAACTGTTTATTATCGTTTCGATCTTCATATAAAGCAAACCTACCATTATCGCCACTCTTTTCATTTGCTACGTAAAGGTGTATCCAGTTTAGTTGACCGTCATTTTGGAAGTTAGTGAGAGCTTTGTATGCATTTTTGTAATCTATCCAGATGGGGTTACTTAAAAACCAATTTGGTAGTTTTCTATAATATGTAGGATCCGGGTCATTACCTCCGTTAAAATCAATTCGACTATTACCAATTTCACCAAATTGATATGCAATTCCAGTATTTAAAGTTGAATGATTAGTTAGAGTCCAATAATGATTTAACATTATAATTGGTTCATTAATTCTTTTTATTCTAGAATTCCTGATTTTTCCATTTTGATACCCCCAATATGGATTGTATTTTAAGCCTTTAATGTTGTATACTTGTTCTGTGTTTGCGGCTGATTTTCCTCTGTTATTTTGTGCATAAATAGCTGATAAATTCAAGCTATGTTTTTCGTTAATGAGTTTTTCAATTGAAGTAAACACTGAATACGCATTGTAAGATGTTCCATTAATATATCCCTCGTTTGAATTTCTTTTACTACCAGAAATTGTAATTGCCCAACCTTTTTTAGATAAAGGAATGGAGTAGGTCGCCATTATTCTATGTGAATAACTTCTATTTGAAGAAGCGTATGAAACGCTTGTTCCTTTTTTATATTCTGAAGCTCTTGTGTTAATATTGGTAGAGCCAAGTGCTCCTCCAAAGGTGTAATTAGAAGGAGCAAGCCCTATACTAAATTCTTGGTTGCGTAAAACATCATTTAAACCTCCCCAATTACTCCATTGTGGCCTTCCATTAAAAGGTTTATTCATTTCAAAACCATTAATTAAAACCTTGCTATTTTCAGACCCTAAGCCACGTATTTTAAAAAAAGAAGAAGACCATTCAAAAGCAGCAGTTCGTAAATAAGAATCTTTTGAAAATTGTAATAATCCTGAAATATTATCAGCATAATTGGTATCATCATTTAATTCATCATCTGTAATTGTAATAGTACTAAAACCTATGTTTTCTGATATATCTTCATACATCATAATTATGCCTAGGTTTATTGTTTTACCCGATAGTTGAATTGGAAAGTTTTGAGATTCATATCCTTTTAAAGAAATTGTAAGGAAGTGTTTTCCATTGGCTATGTTTTGAATTTTAAAATTTCCGTTTATATCAGTAAGTGTATTTACACCTATCTGTTTTATGTTAATAAAAACGTTTTGCAGT
>JBELFC010000087.1:0-13750 GCA_042093175.1 Tenacibaculum sp.
TTGAAAACTAGAAAAAGCACCTTCCATTTTCTTTCTAAAAAAAGTTTCTAATTTTGGTATTTCTATATATAAACTCTCCATTGACTCTTTTGATATTTTATACACAACCGCATCCTTAATACAATCAATAGTCATAATTGCTTTTGAAGTTGTAAAAAAAGCAGTATAATCACTTATCCACCAATCTTCAATAGCGAACTGTATAGTATGCTCTTTTCCTTCATTACTAATAAAAAAAGCTCTTAAACAACCGCTATAAATATAATATTGATTACCTACTGTTTTTCCAGAATTTAAAAGTCTGTCACCCTTTTTTATAATGATTTTTTCAAATTTACGTTCAACAGTGCTTATTTCATCAGCAGAAAAATTGACTCCTTTAAAAATAGATAGTAATATGGATGTTTTTGAATTCATTTTTAATATAAAAAAGTTTAATTTTTCTCAATTACTACCTTAATTTTACTATTTACGCTAACTAATTTAGTAGAGTCTATTTCTTCATTAAACATAACAGCTTCAGATAACCTCACCTTTGCAGGTTCCCACTTAACACCTTTTTCATTTAACCAAGTTTGTACTTTTAACTCTAATTTTTTATTATCCGTTATAATAATTGGTTTTCCATTTGATAATATATAAAAAATTAATGTGTCACCTTTCTGACTATAATTAGGGTAAACTATTTTTGATACTTGTTCCTTAAAATGAGTGACTCCCTCTTCAAACTGAAGATTTTTATTTATAGGATATATTGCTTTTTGAATAACTGTAGAGTCATTCTCATAAATATGTGGTATCCATTTAGGGTCTCTATGAATAACTTCATTACTTTGTGACCTTAATAAGGCAGGTTCTTTTTCATTTTCTTTAGAAATAACCCAAGTAACCCATGGCATTAATGAACCATCTACATATTGCTTTGCTCCCATAATTCCAGAATAAAGAAATAGTTTAGTTCTTTCATTTTTTAGGTGATTTTCCCAAATAATATTCGCTTCACTTTTATAATTTGGAAAAACATCAATATTTAATTTTGAGTATAAGTATTTATCACCAACTAGGTATTCATTTTTTAAAAACTTATGTTCAACCTTCATCATTCCTAACTCCTTATCGTAAACACCAGCTCCTAAAACTTCTATATAAGGATAAAGTTTAATGATCCAACCAGAAATAGAGAACTCACCATAATCTAAATATTCTTTATAAATATTTTTCCAAAAATTTTCATTTATTGTATTAGTATAAACTGCTATAAACTCATCTAGAATAAGTTCTAGTTCTTTGCGCCAAAAACCTAATTCTAAACCATCTAAGTTTGATAAACTTTCTTTTATTTTTATCCAATCAGATTTAGTTCCCGTTAGAGTTATATAAGGAATGCCGCAACCTCCTTCACCTACGTATGTAAAAGCCTTTTTATATCCATATAAAATATTAGCTTGATAAGCTATATGAATATTTTCTGTTGTGGTAGAAAACTTGGGAGCTAAAAAAGAAAACATATCTTTTTTTGTGTATTTTCTTGTTGAATTTGTTAAGCTAGTTATTAAGCTTTTCCAATGTTTTACTCCATACTCCAAAGAATCGTTTCTAACTTTTATAACCTTAGGTTTATTTTTCTTAAATAATTTATCATCTAATTGTTTAAATTTTTTATTTATATGTGTTGAAACCCCTTGAGCTATTGTCATCCATATAATATCCGGTGATAACACTAACGGTCTATGCTGTCCATAACATATATTTATAGTATAAATAAGTCCATTACCACTTATTGGAACCAACTTTAATTGAGTATCATTACTATCTGGGAAATAAGTAATTTGTTTTCTTATAAAATTTGCTACAACTTTTTTAGCTGGAAATGTTTCAAGAAGGGTGTCATTTTTTAATACATTGTCTACTTTAAACTTTATCCCATTTACTGAGCTTTCTTGATTAATAAGAGGCTTCTCTACTTGTTTTTTTATTAAAGTATCTAAAGCTAATTCTTTTTTTTGTTGCTTTTCATTGAAGTTACAAGCAAAGAATAAAAATGTAAAACTTATTAAAGAAAAATTTAAGAGTCTATTATTCATAAAATATGATATACTTAAAAGTAAGATTAATATTAAAAAACAATTTTAGTGTAAATTTAATTTAAATACTACAATCTAAATGCTCGTAAATTAAGTTTAACGCTTACACTCCTTTTTTTTAATGTGTCTTATTCTATAAATAAAGCTCATCATATGAACATATTTACTTGTAAAGCATCTTAGAACTCAAAAAAATAAGGTTTATCCTTACTTTTAGTAAGGTTACTATTTCAAAAAAAGCACTCTAAAACACTAATTTTAAACAACTTAAAACAAACCTTATGTTGAAAAAAATTTCAAATCTTGGAACAACTTTAAACAAAAGTGAACAAAAATCTATTAATGGTGGTAATTGGATACAATGTGGAAATTCAACTTGTTGTAGAACATTACCAAATGGATATGTATTAAGAGAACCTTGTAGATGTTATTCTTGGGGTGGTTGTATTTTATTATAATATAAATAAAAGTAAACTACTGGAGTTAAAAAGTTCTCCTGTAGTTTACTTTAACTATCTTTCTTAAAAGAATATATAACCAATCTATATATCTAAAGCTACTTACAACTCACCTTAACTTCTCCATGTAATTACCTATTTTTTGATTATTTTATTGATTTTATAAAGTACTTTAAAAAAAATAAAATCTATAATTATGAAATCAAAACCAACATTAGTAAAGCTTATCAAATCGTACGGAAATAAATATGATGTTAAATTCCCTAAACTTAAATTCGAAATAACTGTAGATCGTTATTACTACAACAAAATGTCTAATAGTCCAGAAGAATATAAATTTATATAAGCTTATCTTCTTTAGTGAAGTTATGAAACAGTTTTAGCTAGTTTCTTTAAAGTTATTTTGCTTTTTTGTAACTCCTAGAAGTTATTTTATAGTGCTCGGAAATATTTCAGATTATTTTTCAAAAATCAATTTTAACTTGCTTATTAAATAATATAAAATTTAATACTATGTTAAAAAACATTTCAAAATTAGGTACTGCTTTAAATAAAACAGAACAAACATCAATTAACGGGGGAAAAGCACCACTTTGCCCATATCCATTAAGAGCAAAATATGATCCATCTACACGTTCGTGGTCTTGTAGGTAATTAATAATATTAAAAAAAAGCAGGATAAAACCTGCTTTTTTACTTACATAAAAATATTTTTTAAAGAAACATATACGCACTTCATCTAATACATAAATTGCTTTCTACTGTATTAAGTAATAATAGTTATATGATTTAAAAGTTAGTTTTAAATTTTTAGAAAAATTAGTTACTAGAAAAGAAATATTCCGAGGAAATTTTTTATTTTTCGAGACACTACTAAATTTCAACTATTTTTATTAAATAATTAGCAATTTCTATGTTTTTTAACATACTCATTAGCTTTATAATAAAAAAATAATATTTTTATTAATATTTACATTTTTAAGTTATTATTTACAACATCAAAAAACCTTCCAAAACCCTCTAAAAAACTGAATTTTCTAATGGTTTACCCTTAGTAAAAATTCAGGGTTTTTACCTATTTTAAAACTTCTTGATTTATACAATATTTGCACTCTTTAAAAACAATAATCGTTAAATTTTTAGAAGGGTTTTAATTATTGTTTAGAAGGGAGCTTTATAAGCTCCTTTCTTTTTTAAAGTAACATGTTATCCTACCTTTTAATAACAATAACTCTACTCTTAATTTACTCTGATTTATTTAGCTTACTATAGAGTTCTTTATGTGACTTTTTTATTTTTTAGAGTCTTACAAATAAAAAGAAGATAAACACGTTTTTATCTTTAACGATAGTTTTTAAGACCCGTGGGGACGGGCTTAAGGTTTGTTGGTCTATTATATTATTTAATAGGCCAACTTTTTTATTAAATACCATTCATCTACAGTTAAGTTCTATTCAACTATTTTTTTTAATTTAAACTTTTGTTTTAAAGTATCTTTATTATGAAGTTTTAAGTAATTTCATTTTTAGTTAGTTTAAATTAGTTGGAAAGAAGAAGTATTTTTGAAGGGGTACTTCTTCTTTTATATTAAACTTATTTTTACAAAAAAACAGCACTCAATAAGTGCTGCTTTTTATTATAAAATATCAATCTAATATTTTTTATTATCTCCAATAATTATTTGCTTTAGATATAGTGGAAAATTCTAACGCTACAGTTTGACCGATTGCAATTAACATTGCTGCATCATTTGCATATACTGGACGCAATTGATCTCTTACTTCAGCATTAGGCTGAGTTACCTTAATAGTTAACCTTGCTATTTTTACAGCTAAAGCTCTTCCTTCTTCTGGTGAATTCGTGATTAATGTGTTTTCTGGTATTAATTTTGTTTTATCTAACATTATTTTATTTTTAAATATAAAACAAAGCTATAACTCATAATATACAAAAACAGTGACTTCTGTCACTTTACAAAACTCTTATTTTTCTTCCCTCTTGAAGTACTTTATTAGCAATACTTAATTTTTTCAATAACCTTGTAATTACTTCTCTTGATGTACCTAAGTCGTCAGCTATTTCTTTGTGAGAAATACTTAAAACTTTTGATGCTTTAATTTGTACTTTATTTTTTAAATAATTTAATAACCTTTCCTCTAAATTAAAACATATAATTTGTTTCGTTGTATTCAATAAATCTTTATAATGCTTCTTATAATCGGTTAGTACTAAACTTCCAAATGAAGGGAATTTTCTTAACCAGTTATTTGCTTTATCAATTGGGAGTAGCAATAATTCACTATCAATTTCTGCCATTGCTGAAAATTCTGCTGACTCATTATTAGAAATATGTGCAAAACTATAAATACAGGATTCTCCAGATGAAATATAGTACAAAAGGAACTGAACGGTATCTTCATTACTAAATACTTTTATACTTCCACTTAAAACTATAGGTAAATATCGTATTAATTTACCTTGTTCTACTACATATTCACCTAAACTAATTTTTTTTAAAATTGAATGTTCTTCAATTTCTTTCAAAAGCTCTTTTTCAAGAATAGGAAAGCATTTAGCTAAAAAAGAAGTTTTCATTATATCCTTTAATTTTATTATTATTCATTTTGTGCCTGTAAGAAAAATTATACTTGTTTTGAAAGAGAAAGATCATATTTCATTATTCAAGATTTATCAATTTAAAAGCTATTAAAAAACCCTTCATATTCTGTAATCTTAGACTTTAATCTTTCATTTAAATACTTATTTTTATTATTAAGTTTAGAAGAGATTATTTTAGCCTCTTCCCAGTATTTGATTATTTTTTCTTTATTCCAATGGTTTGGTGGTGTTTGTAAATTTGTTATTCTATCTGCTAGTTTAACCATACCAACTTCTTTTTCCTGCTTATTTATACGATTTAAACTATCAAGCATTCTATCTTCTTTTAAAGCTATATCATCATTCTTACTCAACGCCTGAACAGCATTTGCTATCGACTCTCCAAATTTATCCTTTAATTCTTCAAATTTAGTATCTGTATCCTCAATAACATCATGAAGTAAAGCTATTTGTATAGCATAATTAATATCAAAATTACTATTAAAACTATAAGCAACTAATATCTCCATCGCTACATTTGAAAGATGCATTAAGTAATTTGAATTTGTTCCAGGTACCTTTTGATTACTGTGCTTTTCTCCTGCAAATTTGATTGCCTTTTGATATAGTTCTTGTATCATATCTATTTTACAAATTGATTTATATTTCTTAAATATTATATAAAGTTACTATTTACTTTATATATAAGGAATACTAAAATGTAAGTATTCACATTATTTTCAGTTTACTTCAATTTTTATTAAAATAAATACTAGTTATATTCCCATAATAATCAATGAATATTTTTTTAAAGTAAGGTTTAACATTACTTATTGTAAGGTTCATTTTCTATTTTTCAATTTATAAGAAGTTATTTTTAAGAAATTAACTTTAAATTATTTAATTATGCTTAAAAATGTATCGAAACTAGGTTTTATTTTAGAAAAAACAGAACAAAAAACGATTAACGGTGGTTTTTGGCCAACTACAAAAGAAGAATGCCTTAGATGTGGAGGCGAATGGGGAATATTATGTGCTTTGCCTATGGACTCTGTTTGTCTATAATATAAATACGAACTTCTGTTCGTTTTATTATTGAGCTATTCTCTATTAAAATATAATGTATGCTTTAAGTATGTGTAAAGTTTTTTAGGGTATACCAAACTTTAATTGTTTTATTTATTCATAAAACGGTTTTTAGAATATTAATCTAATTTTATGTAGTTAATAAAAAAGCTCCCAAGGGAGCTTTTAAACTTATTTACTTCAACCATTTTTACTTTTATTCCACATAAATAAACCTTTCAGCAAATATTGAAATAATTTATTTAAATAATATAGTATTTTTACCACACACTATCACAAGTAAAATACTGATTAAAAACCACATAAGAAGAAGTATTCCTTCTAGGCAACTTCTTTTTTCAATAAAATAATAAATTTTATTAGGGTTAACTTATTTTAAGTTGTTATACAACTTCATAAAATGAATTTAGGGGTAAAGAAATTTTATGAGATTAACATAATAAGCTCCTTAGGGAGCTTATTTTTTTTACAAATATTATCTTTCTTTAATTTATTTTTCGTACAAAAAATAATAACCGGCTACTTATTAATAAAACTAAATAATATGAAAGCTAAGTATTTACTATTAATTATTGAAATTTAAGGTTTAACTTTTAGCAGCTATCAAATAATCACTGCTAATGACATGAATACAAGCATCATAAGCTTTATTTGTGGAGCTAGTTTAATTTGGAGTTATATTGAACAAAAAAAGTAAATTCATAAATTAATTTTTTCAAATAAATCAACATTTTTTTTAATTTGATATTATTACATTTTTAATACTTATAAAAAAAGCGTATATTATAAAAAAGATTTTTTAGATCCGTGGGGACGGTTTTTAAACTTTGTTGGTCTATTATAAATAGTAGGCCAACATTTTTTATAGAGTCCCTTTTTTAATTTAAAATTTATTTTGTATATTTAGATATTACATTTTTGTAATGGGATGATAAATAACATTCATTTTTAGTTTAACATCCCCTTATAATGCCCACTATAATGGTGGGTATTTTTATTTTAAGTGATTTTTATTTTTCAATATTTTCACAATGCGGCTCATTATAATTTCTGATAAATTCCATTCATATCCATTAAAATTAGTAGTATTAACAAATTGAATAACAATTGTATCGATATCTTTATGATATTCAGCTAAACTCTGATACCCTGGCACTAAACCTCCATGATTATAAACATAAATAGATGAATATATCTCCTGCTCTCCTTCACTAAATACTGACCCATCATTTAATGCACGTAAAAATATCCCAACATCCTCTGCAGTTGCCAACATTCCATTTTCATTTGTCTTAAAATCCTTTTCAATTCCAACGTAATATCCACTCATCACGTCATCTAAATTTACTTCTTTTAATGAAAAAAAAGTATTATTCAATTTCAGAGGTACTAATATTTTATCTTTAATATATTTATGATGACTATATCCAAGTACTTTATCTAAAATTCTACGAAGTAATAAATAATTAGTATTTGAATATTCATATCCTTCATTAGGCTTAAAACTAGCTGGTAAATCAAGAGCAAAATCAAGCGCCTTTTTATTGTTTTCCTGCTCATCCTTCCAAAAATCAGGGTTATTAGTAAAATTAGGAATACCACTTCGATGCTGCACCATTAACTTTAAGCTTATTTTTTCTGCATTTTCAATTCTTCCTATTAATTCGGGAAAATAATCTGCTAAAGTATCATCCAGAGAAATACATGTATCTTTTACCAACTTACTAATAGAAACTGCTACGTATAGTTTACTTATACTAGCTATTTTAAACAACGCGTTTGGATTGGCTGGAATTTTATTTTCTCGATCTTTCCATCCACCAGTATATAAAACTGGAGGCTCCTTTCCTGTATCTATGTAAACAATCATTCCATCAAAACCATGATTTATTGCTTCCTCAACTTGCTTTTGAACCGTATTTGGTAATGGTAAAACCCATGCCTTAACCAAAATCCATGGTACAAAATAAAGTGAAGATATACTTGCTGCTATAAATATAATTTTAAGTACTTTTTTTAATTTCTTTTTTTTCATGCTGTTAAAAAATTCTCTTCTTAAATTTAGTTCGTTTGCATTAAATCTCTTTAAATAATATACTACTTTGAAGTACTACTCTTCTCTTATATTTATAAAAAATTATTTCAAATATAAAACAAAAATAAAAGTAAGGTTTATCCTTACATTTTGTATTGATTAAATATTCTTATTTAATTTTAAAGAATTTAACTTTAAATTATTAACTAAAATTTATTTCATAATGCTAAAAAACATTTCAAATTTAGGAACAGCTTTGAATAAAGCGGAACAAAAAACAATTAATGGCGGAGTTATATATTGTCCTCCTTGTGCAAGAAAAGGCGCTTTAGGATGTAATTTACGTCAGTGTGAATAACAATCAAAAAAGCGAACTTAAGTTCGCTTTTTATTTTTTTTCTAAAAAATTATTGTCCTAATGGTTTTCCCTTATTACTTAATGGTTATCCCTAATTTTCATATAGGGAAACTCCCTATTTACTGTAATTTACTTTTTGCTTAGTTTTACTTTATATTATTCAGGATTTATAAGGGGATCCTTAATAAAGAATAGTTAGCTAGTTTATTTTTAAACTAGCTTTCTTTTTTCTTTTCCTTTATAAATTATCATACTTCTTATTTTGTAAAACTAACACATATATAATAAAGTACAAAAACTAAATAAGCTTTGCTTAGCCCTATAAAAACTATTTGTTTAACTAAAAAAGCAGAAAGTTTTATTACATTTCATTTCAACTTTAAAAACTTTTCATTCATCGACACTTACTTTTACTTCATCAAATACTTAATTAATTAACTTTCTTCATAAAGTATATTTACTGTATAGTTTTAAAATTTAATTTTTCATTTTTAGTAAATAGTTTAATTAGGTAAAAGAAGTATTCCGTGGGGGACTACTTCTTTTCTTTTATCTATTAACTTTTTCCGTAATTAACTAATGGTTATCCATTAGATAGTATTCAGGGTTACTAAGTATTTATATTTTAATATATTGTCCGTTATTTTGATTCGGCTAAAAGAATATTTTCAGCTGTTTATTTTTAACATGGAACGGACAAGAAAAAGAAGTTATCCGGGGGGACTACTTCTTTTCTTTTTCGTTCTACTTGTTTTATTTAATATATATTTTTATTCATTCCTCCATATATTTCAGCTAACATAGTTTACTCATGCAATATATTTATCACTTGTTTAAAAAAATGATACACCCTTTACAAATAGCTAATTAACTAAAAAAACACATTCTTTATTATTCATCATTATTTTAATGGATATTACCTATTAAATTAATGATATTCACTAATAAATAATTAAGGGGAATTACCTATCCGATTAATTGGCATTAAGATTGTTTCGTTAGCATTTACAAAATAAAGGTTTATCATTACTTTTTGTAAGGTTATTATTTTAAGTTTTCTTCTTAAAAATATCTAGTTTTAAAAAAAATAAATATGATAGATAAAATTTTAAACTTAGGAGTATTACTAAATTCAGAAAATCAAAAATTAATTACTGGTGCTTTTCATAAACTGAGAAGAAAAGGTGATGATGGTGTCTGTTCTTAAGAAGAATGCGTTATGGATGTAGATAGTGGAGACGGTTGTTCTTGTGACGAATGACCTAGTGGTACATACATGAATTGTAGAGGATAATTTATAAGCGAGCTTAAACTTGCTTTTTTTTATATACAATTTCTCTTTTTTTACTTTTTATACTTTATAAAGTAAATTACAAAAAACAACTATCTATATTATAAACACATAGACAAAACCCTACCACTTACCGAAACTTATTATCACTTCATCTAAAACTCTAATTATCAACACTAATCTAATGCTATTTTTATAGTGTAGTTTTGAATTTCATTTTTGGAATTCGTTTGGTTAGTTATTAGAAAAGAAGTCTACTTTATAGTTACTTCTTTTCTTTTTATCCTCATTTTTAGAAGAAAATGAGTTTGACATTCAACCGTCTTTATTCAATAATTATTTATTTACTCTAATTTTTCATCGCCTTATAACTTGGACTTCATATATCCATTTATAATACTGGAAAAGCAAATTCAAAAAAAGTAATGTTCAGTCTAAATACAATTAGTTCTTTTAGTACTAACTACTACTTTTTTTCTTTACGCAAAATTTTCTCCATTTTACGTCCTCTTGCCAATTCATCAATTAGTTTTTCCATACGTCTACATTGTTTATACAATTCAAATTCATCCGCTATTTCTTCAATTCTATAACCACATACAACACCTTTAATCAAGTGTGCGTTTTGATTTATTTTTGCTTTTTGAAAAAATGTTCTAAATGTTACTTTTTCATCTATAAGTACCTGTAATTTATCTTGATCAAAACCAGTAAACCATTCAATTACTTGGTTTAACTCTTCTTTTGTTTTACCATTTTTCTCCAATCTATTTAAATAAAGTGGATAAATAGTTGCAAATATCATATTGGCAACTTTTTCATTTTTTTCAACTGTAACTTTCATTTTAAATTAATTTTAAATTAATTGGAGCTAACATTTACCACAACTATAGTTATCAAACTAAGATAACTAAAAAATTAACCTGAAGAAAAATAAGATTCTATACCTTATATAATATATTTTTGTTCATAAAACTTGTAGCCTCCAAATCCTGGAAAAAAACCCCATAGTTTTAATTTATAAATAAGAAGAAATTATAGTTTTTATTGAAATAAAAAAAATAATAATTGACATAATAACCATTTATCTTAAGCTTATTCTAAGCTATTCTAGTATTTTTAAATTTTTAGTAAGATAGCTATTTCCTTTTAATCAATACATAATTTACCATTCATCTACACTTACATTCGTTTCATCAAATACTCAAGTTATTTACTTCCATCTTAAATTATATTTACTGTATAGTTTAAAATTTAATTTTTCATTTTTAGTAAATAGTTTAATTAGTTAAAAGAAAAGAGGTATTCCGTGGGGGACTGCTTCTTTTCTTTTTTAATACTATCATGTTAATATTCATTAACATCTTTTTTTCATAACTTTTATTCCCTTTTTAATAATATTAAAATCTTCTTTTTTGAATACATTGCAAATCCTACTACATTTAAATCCTTCTAAAGAGTTCCTTCGGGAACTTTTTTATTACATACTCATTTCAGTTTTATTTTTAAAATTCATATGACTCATTAATTTAATTTGAGTCTTAAGCATAAATGAAGCTTTAATAAACATCTAATAAGTAGAAAAGAATAAGAAATTCTGTGAGGGGTGGGACTTCTTTTCTATTTTAACTACAGATTTTTGTAACAATTCATATTTTTCTTATACTAATTATATAAATTGTTACTTATTAAACTAAATGCTATGCCAGGAGAAGGATTTATTGCTAGTGCTAACTCTAGTCTAAAAAACAATAGAAGATTAAGAGATAAACCAAAATTTAAAGACAATAGAAGGATTGTAAATAATAAATCAACTATTGATGAATTAGTTTTCCCTAGTCCTGGTAAGAAACAAATAGAAAAGATTAAAAAAATTATTTTAAAGAAAGCAGATAAAGAAAGAAAAACAGAAATTATACTTTTCTTTATCTCTTTAATGATTGTTATTGTATTTCTTTTATTTATTTTTTAACTCCAATTAGTTTATAATTTCTTTGATCATTTTGCCTAATGATTGATAGTGAAAAACTTTGGATTTCAAAAAAGTAAAAATCAAGATACTAAACTATATCCATCCTAAAAGACCTTATCCCCTTCTTGTTCTAAATCAAAATCCCATTATTATTATTTATAACAATCATGGAGCATCAACAGTCTTTATTAAAATTGAATATTTCATTAATTGGCATAATAATCATTCTTCTTAAAAATATTCTACTGTTATTTATTATTTTTCGTTACTTACTTTTATTTCACACATACATAATTAACCACTCATCTATACAAATTTTCCTTTCATCAAATACATAAATAATTTACTTAAAACTTAAATTATATTTACTGTATAATTTAAATTTTCATTTTTAGTAAATAGTTTAGTTAGTTTAAAGAAAAGAAGTATTCCGGGGGGACTACTTCTCTTCTTCTTTTACTACTATTTTTCACTTATTAAACTAAGGGTTTTTACTTATATAAAAATCAGTTTTTGGCGCATTGTTTTTATTATTTAAAAGATGTTGTTTAGCAAAGTCATATTAGATAATAATTGATATACTGCGTATTGAAATATTACAACCCTTCTAAAAAATAGTACATACATTAAATACGCAGTTTTAAACTACTACTTTTTCAAATATTTTTTTTAAGCTTTAAACTTACACGAACAATGGTTTTTGAGTAATTATAACTCAGTGTTTTTACCTATTTTAAATTTTACAATTTCTAACAATATTTGCACTACTTAAAACAATAATAATTAAAATTTTTAGAAGGGTTTTAAAATATTGTTTCAGAAAGGAGCTCTAAGGCTCCTTTCTTTAATTAACTATAATTATATAAAAAATTCTTCCTCTAAAGACATCTATTATGATAGTTAATTTTAGTTAAGTAAGGTTTAACCTTACTTTTTTTACGGTTTTTAATTAATTTTTCATTTTAAAACTTTTTAAGTTTGGGAAATTTAAAACTCTTATTATGTTAAAGAACATTTCAAACTTAGGTACAACCCTAAAAAAATCAGAACAACAATCTATTAACGGAGGAAACACTAATTGTGGAATCTTTATAAGACCTTGTCAAGAAGGTTATGGTTTTGATGAAAACTGTCGTTGTATTCCTGAACCTGGTAACTAAAGTAAATTAGCGAACTTCGGTTCGCTTTTCTTTTGACTATACTCTTCACTATACTTTTTATTCGTTACGTATTGCATTTTCAAAAAATACATTGTACCTGCATTGTTCACAGAAATTTAAAACAGCATTCCCTTTAATTTATTCTTTGTACTATATACATTCCTGTATAAATTCTAGATGTTTATTAATCTTTGTTTAACTTTTATTTTACGTCAAAACTATTTCTCATATCTAATTTTGCTTCGCATTTGATAACCATTAGAGAAAATTGAATTAGTTGTAAATTAGTCATACTTGTAGTGTAGTATGGCTTTTTTGTTTTCATAAAACCTCCTGTTTATTAATTCTTATTCTGTTACTCATTTCCTTTTAATCAATACATAATTTACCGTTCATCTACACTTAAGTTCATTTCATCAAATACTAAAATTATTTACTTCAATCTTAAATTATATTTAACATGTAGTTTAAATTTTCATTTTTAGTAAGTAGTTTTTTAGAAAAGAAGTAATCCATGGGGGCTTACTTCTTTTCTTTTTTACTTCTGTTATGTCGTTATATTCTTTTTAAAATGGTTATACCTCTATTTGTTTATGTTTTCTGTCTCAAAAAAGCTAATACAAGTGTAATACTTACTAGATTTAATCAAACTTAAATTTTACATCATGTTAAAGAACATTTCAAACCTAGGTACAACTTTAAACAAGT
>JBELFC010000088.1:0-13737 GCA_042093175.1 Tenacibaculum sp.
GCAAGGGTATTAGGTTGAGCAGTGTGATGTAGGTAGCTTGCCTTTTTTTATGTTCTTATTTTTCCTTACTCTTTAGTATTTAAATTACTTCTTGGATGATGTAAGGTAACCACTTCTTTTAGATATTCTCTATCAACATGTACATAAATTTCTGTTGTTGTAATACTTTCATGTCCCAATAGTTGTTGTATAACTCTTAAATCTGCTCCATTTTGTAGTAAATAAGTAGCAAATGAATGGCGTAACGTATGCGGACCTATTTTCTTTTTAAGATTAATTTTTGTAGCTAAATTTTTTAAAATAATGAATATCATTTGGCGAGTTAGTCTTTTACCACGTCTGTTTAAAAAAATAATATCCTCATCTTCTTTTTTAGGAAGTATCTCCGAGCGTATTTCATTGATGTAAAACTCTATTCTTTTTATGGTCGTATTATGTATAGGAACAAAACGATATTTATTACCTTTTCCTAAAATTCTAATATAGTTTTCATCAAAAAATAAATCAGACAATTGTAAATTAATAACTTCGCTAACACGAAGACCACAACTATAAATTGTTTCAATTATAGTTTTATTTCGTTCTCCTTGAGGATGACTTAAATCTATAGCAGAAATTAAAGAATCTACTTCATCTTTTGAAATAGTGTCAGGAAGTTTTCTTCCTATGTTTGGACTTTCAATTAAATCAGTAGGATTATCTTTTCTATAATCTTCAAAAACTAAATAATCAAAAAAACCTCTAAGGCTTGATATTAATCTGGCTTGACTTCTAGCGTTAATAGTTTTACTAACATCATAAATAAATTCTTTAATAATATTAGAAGAGATGTAAATAGGAGAGTGGTGATCATTTAATGAATCAATAAAAAGAATAAGTTTTTTTATGTCTCTTTGATAACTTTCAATAGAATTTTTTGCTAACCCACGTTCAATTTTTAGGTAACTTACATAATCTGATAAAGCTTGTTGCCAATTCATTAATCTGTATTAATTTTATGGAAAGATAGTAGAAATATAAATATATCAACAATAATTAGAAATAAGAAAATATAGTGTGTTGAAAATAAAAAAAAACTCCCTACAATTTAATTGTAAGGAGTAGTTTCTATATGTATTTAAGAGCTTATTTATATATTCTACAAGTTTAAGAATACATTTTAGTTCTTAGTTCTTTTACTTTTGGATCACTTAAGTATTCATCAAAAGTAGCGTATTTATCAATAACTCCTTTTGGTGTTATTTCTATAATTCTGTTTGCTACTGTTTGCGCAAATTCATGATCATGTGTTGTAAACAAAATTGTTCCTTTGAAGTTTATTAATGAATTATTTAATGATTGTATAGATTCTAAATCAAGGTGATTTGTTGGTTCATCAACTAGTAAAATATTCGCTCTAGTCATCATCATTCTAGATAACATACAACGTACTTTTTCACCTCCAGATAAAACATTACTTTTCTTTAAGGCTTCTTCACCAGAGAAAATCATTTTTCCTAAAAATCCTCTTAAAAAAACTTCTTCTCTTTCTTCTTCTGTTTTTGCGTATTGACGTAACCAGTCAACTAAGTTTAATTCACCATTTTGAAAAAACGCAGAATTATCAGAAGGTAAGTATGATTGAGTTGTAGTAACCCCCCAGCTACATTTACCATTGTCAGCTTTTTCGTTATCAGTGATTGCTTGATAAAAAGCAGTTGTTGCTTTAGAGTTTTTAGATATTATAGCTACTTTATCACCTCTATTTAAGTTAATGTCTATATTAGAAAATAACAATTCTCCTTCTGCATCAGTTTTAGAAAGCCCCTCAATATTTAAAATTTGATCACCAGCCTCTCTGTCTCTTTCAAAAATAATAGCAGGATATCGACGACTTGATGGTTTAATATCTTCTACATTAAGTTTTTCAATCATCTTTTTACGAGAAGTCGCTTGCTTAGATTTAGCTACGTTTGCAGAAAAACGACGAATAAACTCTTCTAATTCTTTCTTTTTATCTTCAGCCTTTTTGTTTTGTTGTGCTCTTTGCTTTGCCGCTAATTGACTAGATTCATACCAGAAAGTATAATTACCAGAGAAATGATTAATTTTTGAAAAATCAATATCTGAAATATGCGTACATACAGCATCTAAAAAGTGACGGTCATGCGATACAACGATTACTGTATTATCATAATTTGCTAAGAAGTTTTCTAACCAAGAAATAGTTTCAAAATCTAAATCATTGGTAGGCTCATCCATTATCAATACATCAGGACTACCAAATAAAGCCTGTGCTAATAACACACGTACTTTTTGTTTACCATCTAAATCTTTCATTAAAGAATAATGATATTCTTCTTTAATACCTAAATTAGATAGCATTGAAGCTGCATCAGAATCTGCATTCCAACCATTCATTTCTTCAAATTTCACTTGAAGTTCACCTATTTTCTCAGCATTTTCATCAGTATAATCAGCATATAATGCGTCAATTTCCTTTTTTATAGCGAATAAATCTTTATTCCCCATAATAACAGCTTCTAAAACTGGTACTTCATCAAAGGCGTAATGGTTTTGAGAAAGAACAGACATTCTTTTTCCTGCTTCTAGATGAACTTGTCCTGAAGTAGGATCTAAATCTCCAGATAAAATCTTCAAAAAAGTAGATTTACCTGCTCCATTTGCTCCAATAATACCATAACAATTACCTTGAGTAAATTTTGTATTTACCTCATCAAATAAAATTCTTTTACCAAACTGAACTGATAAATTAGAAACTGATAACATTTATAAAATTTTAAATTTCGGTGCAAAAGTATAAAATATAAAGAGTTTAAAAGAATTTGGATAGAAATTTTTAAGATTATAAATTTGGAAAATTTTAAATTCTTTTAACAACGAATTAACAAGGTTTTTCTTAATTGATAATTATTTTTGGATGTTGCTTTAAAGCATACACATAAAACAGTATGACAAAATATTTAATTCCCTTCTTACTTTTAACAACAATTATTGGTTGTAACACTCCAAATAAGACTAAGTATACTTACTTTGGTGGTAAAATTATAAATCCAAAAGGTTGTTATGTTATTCTATCTGATCATAAAAATTTTAGAGACACAATTATGCTTTCTAAAGACAATACTTTTATGGGGAAGTATGAAAACTTTAAAGAAGGACTATATATTTTTGATCATGGACCGGAATACCAATACGTATATATTCAACCGTCAGATAGTTTACTTTTTAGATTAAATACATGGGATTTTGATGAATCTTTAGTTTTTAGTGGTAAAAATGCAGAAAGAAATAATCTTTTGATAGAAACATTTTTAAAACATGAAGAAGATGAAAGAAGGTTGTTTAATAACAAAAAACTTGAAGAAATTAAATTTATTTCAAAAATAGATTCGTTATTAATTACTAAAAAAAATATTTTAAAAAAATACAAAGAAGAACATAATGAAGAGCCTTTAGGTTTTTTAGATATATTAAATGTATCGTTAACATATCCTGTTTATTCAAATTTAGAAACATATTCAATTGAGAATACTGTAAATGAACAGTCTTTGGATAGTAATTATTTTAGTTATAGAGATAAAATAGAATTGGGGAGAGACTCGTTAATGTTTTATGGTCCTTATTATAGGTATGTAATTAACAAGATTTATAACGAAGCTTATTTAAAGGGAGCTGATAAAGAGTCTCAAAAATTTGTAAAAGATCTTTTAAATAATATTGATGAAGAGTTAACTGATGAGAAAACAAAAGATAGATTTTTATACAGTACAGTAGTTCATCATTTTAATAAGAGAACTAAGAATAATTCATACAAAGATGTTTTTCATAGATATTTTGAATTAAGCAGAAACATAGAAAACAAGAAAAAAATTCAACGTCTTATCAATGATATCAAAAAGATTAAAATAGATAAGAGAATTCCAAATTTTAAATTAGAAGCTCCAACGGGTAATTGGGTAGATATTTCAAGAATTATAAAAAATAAAAAAACGGTTATTTTCTTTAAAAGTCAAAAAGTTAATTCACGAGAAAGAATAGCATCAAGAATTAATTATTTTATTAAAAAATATCCAGAAATTAATTTTATACTAGTTAATTCTAGAGTTAAAGGTAAATTTACAAAGAATGTACCTATTAGATTTCAGTATAAAATACCTGAAAATAGTAAAGCATTTGATTTCTTAACTAGTGAATTTTCACGTTTGGTAATAGTAGATGAAAATGGAATTGTAAAGAATGATTACACAAGTACTTCTGCTTATGATATAGAGCAACAATTTAAAGAATTGCAAAAAAAATAACTCTCTGCACCTTATATTAATAAATTAGCGTACTTTTGCGCCGTCCAAAATCTCACTACAGAGATAATTAAAAATAAAAAGAATTCATAGGTGGGCATCTGTGGGTTCGTTTAAATTCACAGTATGTCAACATTTTTAGAATTAGGCTTGAAAGAGCCTATAAGTAAAGCATTAATTGATTTAGGGTATGAAACTCCAACCGTAATTCAACAAAAAGCTATTCCACAAATAATAGGATCTGATCAAGATTTAAAAGCTTTTGCACAAACAGGAACTGGTAAAACAGCTGCATTTAGTTTACCTATTATAGAGTTAATAAATGAAAAAGATAATAATACTCAGGCTATTATCTTATCTCCAACTAGAGAATTAGCTGTTCAAATTGGTAAAAACATTGAAAGTTTCTCAAAATATATTCCTGAATTAAAGGTCGTAACAGTATATGGAGGTGCTAATATAGACCAGCAAATCAAACAACTTAAAAGAGGTGCACAAATAGTTATTGGAACTCCTGGTAGAACGGTAGATTTAATAAAAAGAAGAGCATTAAAATTAGGTAATGTTAAGTGGTTAGTTTTAGATGAGGCTGATGAAATGCTTAACATGGGGTTCAAAGATGAACTAGACAAAGTTTTAGAGGCTACTCCAGAAACAAAGCAAACATTATTGTTTTCTGCTACTTTTCCAAGAGAGGTAGAAGCTATTGCTAGAAATTATATGAGTAATCCTGCAGAGATTACTTCAGGGCAAAAAAATCAAGGATCAGAAAATGTTAGCCATGAATATTATTTGGTTACAGAAAGAACACGCTATCCTGCTCTTAAAAGGGTTGCAGATGTAAACCCTAATATTTATGCGATTGTATTTTGTAGAACGCGTAGAGAAACTCAAGAAGTTGCTGACTTTTTAATTAGAGATGGTTACAGTGCTGATGCATTGCATGGTGATTTATCACAAGCACAACGTGATAGCGTTATGGAAAAGTTTCGTAAGAAAAATATTCAAATGTTAGTAGCTACTGATGTTGCTGCACGTGGTTTAGATGTTGATAGTCTTACACATGTTATTAATCATAAGTTACCTGACCAAATAGAAAATTACAACCATAGAAGTGGTAGAACAGGTAGAGCAGGTAATAAAGGAATTTCTATTGCTTTAGTAACTAAGAAAGAACGTGGACGTTTAAATCCAATAGAAAGAATTTTAAAGAAAAAATTTGTTCATACTCCTGTACCTACTGGGAAAGAGATTTGTGAGAAACAATTATTTCACTTAATAGATAAAGTAGAAAATACTGAAGTAAAAGAAAATGAGATAGCAAGTTTTTTACCAAGTATTTATGAAAAGTTAGAAAATTTAACTAGAGAAGAATTAATTCAAAAATTTGTTTCTATTGAGTTTAATAGTTTTCTTTCTTATTATGAAAAAGCACCAGATTTAAATGATTTATCTTCAAGAGATAATTCTAGAGGAAGATCTGTAAATGAGAATATGACTCGTTTCTTTATAAATTTAGGAAGAAAGGATCGTTTAAACCCTGCAAAACTAATAGGGCTTATTAATGAACAAAATATTTCTGATAAAGTTGAAATTGGTGCTATTGATATTTTAGATACTTTTTCATTCTTTGAAATAGATAAAAACTTTGAAAGTGAAACTCTTGCTTCTTTTGAGAAAAACAGACCTGATTTTGAAGGACGTACTGTAAACATTGAAATCACTAAGAGTGATAGAGGTGGTGGAAGTAGAGGTAGAGGTCGTAGCCGTGGAAATAACAGCGGTGGTGGATTTAGAGGTAAGCGAAGAAGTAATAATGATTCAGGAAGCTCATCAAACAAGAGTTTTGGAAGACGAAGAAGTAGTGGTGGTGGAGATTCATCTCCTAGAAAATCAAACTCTGGTTTTGGAAGAAAGCGAAGAAGAGATTAAATAAAATCATTTGTAATAAAAAAAACACTATAGCTACTATAGTGTTTTTTTATTACCTAAGTTTTAGTATTTTAATTTACTTTTTGTAATGTTATAATTATCGTTTTTGAAGTAGGTGTGTGACTAATGTCAGCTTTACTTTTTATTGGAACTAGAACGTTTGCTTCAGGAAAATAAGTAGCTGTACATTGCTTAGGAATGCTATATGGAATTACTAAAAAACCTTTCGCATGTCTTTGCTCTCCCTGAAAATGACTTGTTAAATCAACTTTATCTAACTTTTTTACACCAATACTTTTCATGTCATTTGGATTCATGAAAATAACACGACGTTCATTTAATACACCTCTATATCTATCATCTAAACCATATATAGTAGTGTTATATTGATCATGAGTACGTATTGTCATCATAATAAATTGATCATCTTCTAGCTTAATTTCTGATGGTTTATTAGTGGTGAAATTTGCTTTTTCAGTTTTGGTAGGTTTAAAATCATTGTCACGTGCATTATTAGGTAAATAAAAACCACCTTTAATGCGAACACGTTCATTATAATTATTAAAACCATTAATAGTGGCTTCTATTTTATCTCTTATGAAATCATAATTAGTAATTAATTCACTCCAATTTACTTTAGAGTGTTTTAAAGTAGCATTTGCTAGTCCTGCAACAATTGCAGGTTCACTAAGTAGATGCTCAGATAAAGGATTTAAATGTCCTTGTGATTGATGAACAACTCCCATAGAGTTTTCTACAGTTACGAATTGATCTCCTGATTGTTGGTCGTCTTTTTCTGAACGACCTAGACAAGGAAGGATAAGTGCTTGTCTTCCATGTATTAAGTGACTCCTGTTTAGTTTTGTAGAAACATGAACCGTTAAATCACAATTTTGTAATGCTTTGGCAGTAAATTCAGTATCTGGAGTAGCAGAAATAAAATTACCTCCCATTCCTATAAAAACTTTAGCCTCTTTTTTGTGCATTGCTTCAATAGCAGCTACTACATCATAACCATGTTTTCTAGGAGCATTAAAAGAAAATTCTTTCTCTAATTTATTTAAAAAACCTTCTTTAGGTTTTTCCCATATACCCATTGTCCGGTCACCTTGAACATTTGAATGTCCTCTAACAGGACAAGTACCTGCACCTTTTTTTCCAATACTTCCTTTTAATAATAAAAGGTTTACAACTTCACGAATATTATCAACTGAGTTTTTATGTTGAGTTAACCCCATAGCCCAGCAAATAATTATTTTGTCATTGTTAATAATTAATTCACTAGCATCTTTAATTTGCTTTAAAGTAAGTCCGGTTTGTGGTAATAAACTCTCTATTGAGTAGGTATCTAAATCTTCTAAAAACTCATCAATACCCGATGTTTTTTCTTTTATAAATTTATGATTGAATACAGAATTAGGTTGCTCTAATTCTTTTTCTTTCATTATTTTTAATATTATTTTTAATAAAGCAACATCACCATTTATCTTAACCTGTAAAAATAAGTCAGTTAAATCCTGACCTTTACCAATCCACTTTAAAGGGTTTTGAGGATCTTTATAGTTAAGTAACCCCACTTCTGGTAGTGGATTTACTGTAATTATTTTACCTCCACTTTTTTTAGTCTGGCTAAGCGCAGTTAACATCCTAGGATGATTTGTTCCTGGGTTTTGCCCTATTACAATTACTAAATCAGCATGATTAAAATCATCTAAAGTAACAGAGCCTTTACCAATACCAAGAGTTTCAGATAGTGCAGCACCACTACTTTCATGACACATATTTGAGCAATCTGGTAGGTTATTTGTTCCGAATTGACGTACGAAAAGCTGATAAAGAAAAGCAGCTTCGTTACTAGTTCTACCTGAGGTATAAAAAATTGCCTCATCTGGAGATTTAAGGTTGTTCAATTCTTTTCCAACTAAACTAAAAGCATCGTTCCAAGATATTTCTTCATAATAATCAGACCCTTCTTTTAAAATCATAGGGTGGGTTATTCTACCACTTTTACCAATTTCATAATCGGATAACTTAGAAAGTTCTTGAATTGAGTGAGTAGAAAAAAACATTGGAGAAACTCTATTTTTAGTAGCTTCTTCAGCAATTGCCTTCGCACCATTTTCACAATATTCAGCTAAAAAGGCACGTTTTTCATCCGGATCAGGCCAGGCACAACCTGGACAGTCAAATCCATCTTTTTGATTTATTTTAGACAGTAACCCAATTCCTTTTACCAATCCAACCTCTTCAGTAACATGAGTCAAAGCTGATGCAATTGCTTTAGCTCCTACCGCAGATGAAGGGATGTTAGTTAGTTTAATTCCAGTTAATTCTTCAGGAGGTTGAGCATGAATTTTTTTAGTACTCATAGGTTTTAGGTCTGCATTTTTTCTTAGTAAGTCAAAGATACTGAAAACTTACTTGATATAATTAATATAAAAATTTCAATAAACTGAAATTGAAAACAACGGATTATGGTATGTGCTTAATTAGTTCCTTTTACGTCTCCCATACTTAAAGTTCTATTCTTTCCGAAAGTATGACTAGTTGGGAGTAAAGTTCCACTATTAGTAGTTATCCAGTTGTCCCATGTTGCATCAACTCCGTTCATTTTCATGCTAGGAACATACATTTTATAACTTTTAGGAACATAATTAGAATCTAAAAGCCAAAGATAAGAGTCGCCAGGAGTTGTTCCACCTGTTGTGTATTTTACTAATAAAGCATCTTTATCATTTACTTTTTTAATGGTTCTAATAATACCATTTTCAAATAGTTTATGAGGGGCTATCAACCAAAAACTATCATTATTAAAAAGATCATTCGCTTTCTGAATAATTTTAAAATTAGGGCTTTTCTGTAAAACATCATTATAAGAAACGGTACTTTTATTTAGTTTATTTGGATATAAATTTACTTGAATTGTATCCCAATTAACATAAACATTATGTTGTTCTTTATTCCATTTATAATGTCTTTTTCCTGCAAAACTCCACTCTAAAAATTTAGTTTTCTTATAAGCTTCATGTTTTATTGCTTTCAATACCTTTTTAGCTAATATGTTAGCATTGTTATTGTAAGCTTTAACTTCTCCCATGTTTAATTCAACGCCAAATAAAGAAAGTTTGTGTTTGGTAGGTAGCTGTATACCAGCTTCAGTTTTTTTCCAATCAGACCAAGTTGCTGAAACACCGCCAATAGGAATAATACTTGTCCACATTTTATAAGATATAGGGCAGTAGTTATCATCTAGTATCCATAAATAAGAATCTCCTGGCGTCGATCCACCGGAAGTGTAAGTAATTAAAAGAGCATCTTTATTATTATGTTTAACGATACTTCTTTTTGTGCCTTTATCAAAAATTTTATAAGGAGCAACTAACCAAAAAGAATCATTATTAAAAAAACTATGTGCTTGTTGAAATATTTTTGGATCTGGGTTTTCTATTTTTACTTTTTCTTTATTAAATAGTATGTTTTTTTGTGGTTGATTAGGAAATAAGTGTACGATATAGTTATCCCATTTAATAATTACAAATCCTTCTTTTTTCATCCACTTATAAAAGTGTTTTCCTCTAAAGCTCCATTCTATTACTTCAGTATTTTCAAAAGCCTCATGATGTAATGAATTAATTACTTTTATTGCTAAAGCATCAGCTTCTTTTCCTTCCTTTCCTTTAGGAAGTGGCTCATTATTTATAAAATAAAAAACACCAATAGCTAAAACAAAAAACAATAAAATAATTCCTATAAACTTAAAAAGCTTCTTCATTTTTATGATAGTTAAAAAATCAGAAGCTAAAATATTAATTTTTAAAGAAAGAAGCTATTTGTTCGCTTCATAATAATCTATTATATGTTTAGGTATTTCCATGTTTTCTGGTTTACCTTTATCAGGAATCGGGTATTCAGCAATTTGTTTTATAGGAACAATGCCTGCCCATATAGGTAATTCGTAATCTTCAGGTTCATCTGCAACACCAACATCTCTTACTTTAGCTGAAGCTGTTTCAATAGTCATTTCTACAACTAATGTTCTGTCTAATTCTTTTTGATACATTGGCCTTAAAGAATCCCAATGGTTTGGTACCATTTGATTAACTATCCATTCTAGTATATCAGTTTTATCTGAGTCTTTTTCAATTTTTTTTAAGCTTCCAAAAAGAGTTACAGATCTATAATTTACTGAATGATGAAGTCCTGATCGGGCTAATACCAAACCGTCTAAATGTACTACTGTTATTGATGTTTCTTCACTTTCTAAAATAGATAAAAGCATTCTGTTTGCTGTAGAACCATGGATGTAAACTTTATCTCCTTTCCTGCAATATGCCATTGGGATAGTAATAGGTTTACCATCATATATGTAACCTACATAACATAAAAAACCTGCATCTAAAATAGTATTGATTTTTTCAACATCATAAATAGCTCTATTGGCACCTCTTTTTACCCTGTTTAATTTTGATTTTGTATATTCATTCATCAGTTTAGTTGTTTTAAATACGCTCTATATTTTTTGAAAAAACTGTATTTTCATATTCAGTTTCATCTACTTTAAATTGTAAGCTTCCAATTTTTTTGAAATTGTTTTTTAGATAAAATTGTATGGCTCTATTGTTTTTTATGTAAACAGAAAGCCAAATGCAGTCAAAATTTAAAGAAATAGCTTTGTTAATGAGAATATCATATAATTGCTGACCAATTTTTAATGGTAGAAATTCATTAAGAATATAAATTCGTTCCAGTCGACATGAATTTTCAGGAGTTTCATTATTAAAAGTAGCTCTTAAAACTAGTTTAGCATATCCAACGGGTAAATTGTTAACATATACTAGGTAGAATAAATTATTAGTGTCACTTAAAGATTCTTTTATTTTTTTTAAGGAAAAAGCCTCATTGTTATAATTTAACAGGTGTTTTTTATTGTCAATGTATTCTCCGTGAGATTCAGAATAAGTAATTCTACCTAATAAGGCAAGAATTTCAGCATCAGAAGTAGTTGCTATTCTAATGGTAATCATATTTTTTAAGTTTATTGTTTTAGTAAAAAATTACCTTTTTATGGGTAGAATATTTTTGTAAGTTTCTGTATTTTGTTTTGTCAAGTTTTTATTTTTTGGAATAAAAATTCGTTCTTTTGATACGGGATATTTTTTTAAATGAAAAGAAGGTCTAATTGGACGTTGAATAAAGTTACCACTACAACTAGGACATACATTCTCAAAAAGTTCTAAAGCGCATTCTTTACAGTAGGTGCATTCAAATGAGCATATCATTGCTTCTTCAGAATTATAGGGCAAATCTTTATTGCAATGTTCACAATTAGGTCTAATCTCTAACATTATAAGTATCTTTCTTTAATTACTTCTATATGCCAAACACTATGGCCTAATAATATAAAAGCACAAGCTCTAGCTGATATAGTTGAATCACTAGCTGTACCTATGTTTTTTAAATTTTCATCAGAAATACTTTCAATTAAGTTTATAGAATAAGAACGAGTACTATTAAATTCATTAATTAATTCTTCTAAAGACTTGTTGTTAGCCATAGAGGGATCAATGTATATATCTTGATCAAAACCAGCTAAAGCCGTTTTGTCATTTCTACTGATTCGAAGAAAGCGGTATATAAAAATTCGTTCAGTATCAATAATATGTTGAAGTAATTCTTTGATTGTCCATTTTTCAGGCTGGTATCGATATTCAAGTTTGTTTTCAGGAACTGATAAGAAAAAGTCAACAACCATTTTTCTATCATCTTCAAAACCTTTTATTAAGCTAGTATCTTTTAATACTTTATTTATATATCTTGAATAGTATTCATTATATTCTGTTTGTTGTAAATCTTGTACTGTCATATCTTCCTTTTAATGGCTTAGTTAATGTAATGATGTGTTTGCTTTGTATAATCAAAAGTATTACATTTATGGACTATAATATTAGTCCAGAATTAAAATAATTAATAGTCCAGATGTTTCCTTATAAAACTAGCTTTAAATTTGATAAAAGTTGTAACCAACCAATTTATTTACAATTAGCAAATCAATTAATTGCATTTATAAAAAGTGGAGTTTTACCAGCAAATACTAAATTGTTAGGAACGAGGACTTTAGCGGAATTGTTAAAAGTACATAGGAAGACTATTGTAGCATGTTATGAAGAACTTGATTTGCAAGGTTGGGTTGAGTCAATTCCTAAAAAAGGAACATTTGTTAAGGCAGATTTACCATTATTACAACTTCGTGTATTTGATAAAACTACGAGTAACAATAAAAACACAGTAAGCGGATTTTCGTTTTATAAAAATAAGTTATTGAGTGTTAAAACAAATCAAAAAGAAAAAGAAAAGGTATACCTAAATGATGGTGTTTCAGATAGCAGACTTACACCAACAGTTGAGTTAGCTAGAGTTTATAGGAAGATAGCAGGGAAGAAAGATGTTTTTGAACATTTATCGTATGGTTCGACGTATGGAAATGATAAATTACGAGAAGTTTTAGTTTCATATTTGAATGAAACAAGAGGTTTACAAATAACAAAAAACAATATATTAATAACTAGAGGAAGTCAAATGGGAATATGGCTTAGTACACAGTTATTGATAAAAAAAGAGGATGTAATTGTTGTTGGTGCAACAAATTACTCATCAGCAGATACTACTTTTTTGCAACATGAAGCAACATTAGTTCGTATTCGGGTTGACAATGATGGTTTGTGTATTACTGAGCTAGAAGACATATGTAAAAAGAAAAAAATTAAGGCTGTATATGTAACTTCCCATCATCATCATCCAACTACGGTAACTTTATCAGCCGAAAGAAGAATTCATTTATTGAATTTAGCAAAAGAGTATCAATTTGCAATCATTGAAGATGATTATGATTATGACTTTAATTATAATCATGCACCAATTTTACCATTGGCAAGCCATGATATTCATGGAAACGTAATATATATCGGATCTATTTGTAAAACAGTAGCGCCAGTTTTCAGGATAGGTTATTTGATAGCTTCTAAAGAGTTTGTAGATGAAGCATCTAGTTGTAGAAGATATATTGATAGGCAAGGAGATGCTTTATTAGAGTTGACTTTTGCGGATTTTATAAAATCGGGAGATTTAGATAGACATATTAGAAAGGTTTTGAAAATATATAAACAGCGTAGAGATTTGTTCTGTAAATTATTAAAAGAAAAGCTTTCAGAATTTTTAGAATTTGATATTCCAAAAGGAGGAATGGCTATTTGGGTTGTTTTAAATAAAAAGTACTCTTGGAAGGTAGTTGAAGAGAAGGCTTTGAATTATAATTTAATAATTGGAGATTGGAAACGATACGATCTTGGAAAAAACAATCATAATTCATTGCGTATAGGGTTTGCTAGCTATAATGAAGAAGAAATTTATGAGTTAGTAAGTTGTTTAGAAAAAGTAATGAAAGAAGTAAAAGCTATAAGTTTGCTTTAATCATTCTATTGTTTCCAAACAAATCTTTACGAAGTTC
>JBELFC010000089.1:0-6609 GCA_042093175.1 Tenacibaculum sp.
CAGAAAGCCCTTTACCTAAATAATCATTGGTTTCTCCTTCAACACTTAAAGTTAGCCCTTTACAAGAAAATGCTCCAAAACTTTGACCAGCTGAACCTATAAAATTTAATTGTAAAGTATCTTCTGGAAGTCCCTGTTCTCCATGAATTTTTGAAATTTCGTTAGAAAGAATTGCTCCAACTGATCTATTAGTGTTTTTTATCTGATATTCAAAAGACATTGGTATTTTCTTTGAAATTGCAGCTTTGGCTTCTTTATAAATTTTTAAATCAAGTACATTTTCTAATTCATGATCTTGTTGCTGAGTATTACAGAGCAATTTGTTTTTAGTTTTCGGTTGATAAAGAATGTTAGACAAGTCAATACCTTTTGCTTTATAATGATTGATAGCTTTTTTAGTACTGAGCTTATGCACTTGACCTACCATTTCATTTACAGTTTTAAAACCAAGTTTAGCCATAATCTGTCTAAGTTCCTCAGCTACGAAATACATGAAATTAATTACGTGCTCGGGTGTTCCTTTAAAGTTTTTTCTTAATTCTGGATCTTGAGTAGCAATACCAACTGGGCAAGTGTTTAAATGGCAAGCTCTCATCATTATACATCCAGAAGCAACCAATGGAGCGGTAGCAAAACCAAATTCTTCAGCACCTAAAAGAGCAGCAATGGCTACATCTCTACCAGTTTTTAGCTGTCCATCACATTCTAAAACAACTCTATCTCTAAGGTTATTTAAAATTAAAGTTTGTTGGGCTTCAGCTATCCCTAATTCCCAAGGGAGTCCAGCGTGCTTTAATGAAGTTAATGGCGAAGCACCAGTTCCTCCATCGAACCCAGAAACCAATATAACATCAGCTTTAGCTTTTGCTACTCCTGCTGCAATGGTACCAACTCCTACTTTAGATACTAATTTAACATTAATTCTAGCTTCTCTATTGGCATTTTTTAAATCGTAAATTAATTGGGCCAAATCTTCAATGGAATAGATATCATGATGTGGAGGAGGAGAAATAAGACCAACAAAAGGAGTTGAGTTTCTAACTTTAGCTATCCAAGGAAATACTTTTTCTCCGGGCAATTGCCCTCCTTCCCCTGGTTTGGCACCTTGAGCCATTTTAATTTGAATTTCTTTAGCATTTGTTAAATAATTACTAGAAACTCCAAATCGTCCTGAAGCAACTTGTTTGATAGCACTTTTCTTTGAATCTCCATTTTTTAAAACTTTAAATCTTTCTAAATCTTCACCACCTTCTCCAGAATTACTTTTACCTCCAATTCTGTTCATTGCTATTGCTAAGTTTTCGTGAGCTTCCTTACTTATAGAACCATATGACATAGCTCCAGTTTTAAAACGTTTTACGATCTCTGTCCAAGGTTCAACTTCATCAATAGGTATTGGATTCAAATTATTAAATTCTAATAAACCTCTAATGGTCATTAAGTTTTCACTTTGCTCATTAATTAATTTGGAATAAGTAGCATAGCTTTCTTTACTTTTTAATCGAACAGCTTGCTGAAGTTTAGCAATTGAATTTGGATTAAATTGATGGTTTTCACCATTTCTTCTCCAACGGTAATCACCTCCAATAGGTAATTCAAGATTTGCTTCAATTTTTTTGGAAGGGAAAGCACTTTTATACCTAGAAAGAATATCTTTTTCTAATACATATAAACCAATACCACCAATTCTTGAAGGAGTGTTTGGGAAATATTTTTTAGTAAAAGATTGTTTTAATCCTAAAATTTCAAATATTTGGGAAGCTCTATATGAATGCAAAGTAGATATTCCAATCTTATTCATAATTTTGAGTAACCCTTTCCCTATTGCTGTATTGTAATTTTCAACAGCATTAGCTTTGCTTAGGTTTTTTATAGTTCCTTGTGCTACTTCTTGTTCAATAATTTCATTAACTAAATATGGATTTACTGCACTTGCTCCATAGCCAAAAAGAGTGGCAAAATGATGTGGTTCTCGAGCTTCAGCAGTTTCTATTACAATTCCGAATTGCGAACGTTTACCTTTTCTGTTTAATGAGTGATGTAAATATGAGCAAGCTAGTAAGGCTGGTATTGGCGCTTTTTTACTAGTAACACCTCTATCTGATAGAATGATAATATTAACACCATTATCTATCGCTTTTTCAGCTTTGTCTAGTATGTTTTCAAGAGCGCTTTCTAAGCCATTTACTCCTCTTTTATATTTGTATAATATGGGAATTAATTTAGATTTGAAATCAGAATGTTTTATATTTTTAATCTTATCAAGATCTTCATTAGAAATAACAGGATTTTGAATTCGAAGCTTTTTTGCTTGCTCTGGAATTGTATCAAATATGTTTCTGTCTCCACCTATTGCTAAACTAATGTCAGTGATTATTTCTTCGCGAATACCATCAAGAGGAGGGTTAGTTACTTGAGCAAATAATTGTTTAAAGTAGTTGTATAATAATTGTGATTTATTTGATAAGACTGCTAAAGGAGTGTCAGTTCCCATTGAACCAATAGCTTCTTTAGATTTCGTAGCCATTGGATTAATAATAGTGGAAATGTCTTCAAAAGTGTATCCAAAAGCTTTTAAACGTGTTTTGTAATCAGTTACTTCATACGTTGGAGGGTTTTCAGTATAAGGAACTTCAGCTAAAGGAAGCGAGTGATCTTTAATCCATTTTTTATAAGGATGCTTGTGTATTATTTGATCTTTAACTTCTTTATCTTCTATAATTTTTCCAGCGTTCATGTCAACCAAGAATATTTTTCCAGGTTCAAGTCTTCCATGTTTAGCAACATTTTGAGGAAGCACTTCAACAACACCTATTTCAGAAGCCATAATTACAAAACCATCTTTGGTAACTGTATATCTTGATGGACGTAACCCATTCCTGTCTAATACAGCACCTATATAATTTCCATCTGTAAAAGGTATGGATGCTGGGCCATCCCATGGCTCCATGATACATGAATTATATTCATAAAAAGCCTTCTTTTCATCAGACATTGTTTGGTCTTTTTCCCAAGCTTCAGGAACCATCATCATAAGAACTTCAGGAAGGGTTTTTCCTGTCATTAATAATAACTCAACAACCATATCCATTGAGGCCGAATCTGATTTGTTTTCATGAATGATAGGAAATAGTTTTTTAATGTTGTTTTTAAACAATGGACTTTTCATGAGCTCTTCACGAGCACGCATCCTGCTTACGTTTCCTTTTAATGTATTGATTTCACCATTATGACACATATAACGAAAAGGTTGTGCTAAATCCCAAGAAGGAAAAGTATTTGTTGAAAATCGTTGATGTACTAACGCTAAACGAGTAACTACATCTTCTTCTTGTAAATCTTTGTAATAAATACCAATATCTTCAGGTATTAACAATCCTTTATAAATAATAGTTGTAGTTGATAAAGATGGTAAATAAAAATAATTAGCTTCAGATAATTTTGAGTTTGCTATTGTGTGTTCGGTTATTTTTCTTGCGGCAAATAATTTAGCATTAAACTCTAAATCTGTTAAGCTCTGAGCGTTTTTATCAATAAATATTTGTTTTGTATAAGGTTCTGATTTTGCAGCGATGTTTCCAATACAATTGCTATCAACAGGAACGTCTCTCCATCCTAAAATTCTTAAATCTTGATTTTTAAGTTCTTCTTCAAAAATATTAATACAAAAATCTAATTGATATTTATTTTGAGGAAGAAAAACCATACCAACTGCATATTCTTTATACGATGGGATTTCAAAATTACAAACTCGTTTAAAAAAATCATGAGGTATATCAATAAGAATACCTGCTCCATCACCAGTTTTTCCATCAGAACTAACGGCACCTCTATGCTCTAATTTAACAAGTATTTCGAGGGCATTATGTATTATTTTATTTGATTTTTTACCGTGTAAATTACAGATAAAACCAGCTCCACAATTATCTCTTTCAAATTCATTTAAATATAATCCTTGATCTTTCATTATTTGATGGTTTTATAGTTTAATTATTCGTTTAATCTAAATTCAGGATAAGCACTAATACCATGTTCTGATTTGTCTAAGCCTTTTAGCTCGTCCTTTTCTGAAACTCTTATTCCTATAGTTTTTTTCAGTGTATAAATGATGATAAATGATGTGGATATACAAAAGAGGGCATATGAAATAACTCCAATAAGTTGAGAAACAAATTGATTAAGACTAGCAAGATCTCCAAAAATACCAACCGCTAAAGTTCCCCAGATACCACAAAAAAGATGAACAGCAATAGCACCTACTGGATCATCTAACTTACAGGTGTCAATAAGAGCAACAGCTAATACAACCAAAATACCGGCAATTGCACCAATAATAATAGCATTCGTAGGAGACATTAAATCTGCACCAGCAGTTATTCCAACAAGTCCTCCTAAAATTCCATTTAAAAACATTGTTAAATCATAGTTTTTATAAATGATTGAAGAACTAATAAAAGAAAATACACCTCCACTTGCAGCAGCTAAGCAAGTTGTAACTAGGGTTAAAGATGTTTTGGCTGGGTCTGCTGATAAAACTGAGCCACCATTAAACCCAAACCATCCAAACCAAAGTATTAACACACCAGCTGTGGCTAAAGGAATATTATGACCAGGAATAGCAAAGGATTGATTGTTTTTAAATTTTCCAATTCTTGGGCCCAACAACCAAATAGCAATTACAGCTGCCCATCCTCCAACTGAGTGAACTAAAGTAGAACCTGCAAAGTCATAAAAAGGAGTTTCTAAGTTTTCTAAAAAACCTTTTCCCCATTTCCATGATCCAGCTATTGGATACACAAATCCAACATAAATTACAGTGAAAATAATAAATGGGCCAAGCTTCATTCTTTCTGCTACTGCTCCAGAAACTATGGTAGCTGCTGTTGCCGCAAACATTCCTTGAAATAAAAAGTCTGTCCAAAAAGTAAAACCATTATTGTAGGTTAAATCTAACACATTATTAGTTAATGGAGGAGTTAAACCAACTCCAGAAAAACCAATGATACCTAATGAACCTTCCCCAAAATTTGGATACATTAAATTGAATCCAATTAAAAAATATAAAAGTAAACCTACGGTAATTATAAAAATATTTTTAAATAAAATATTCAGAGTATTTTTTTGCCTAGTAAGTCCAATTTCTAAAAAAGTAAAGCCTAAGTGCATAATAAAAACAAGGGCAGTACAAATCATCATCCATAAATTATTTATAGTAAGTATATCCATGTTTTGTTTTTTAATTTAAAGTGTTATTTCCTTTTTCACCAGTTCTTATGCGGTAGCTTTCTTCAATGCTAGAAACAAATATTTTACCATCTCCAACTTCACCAGTTGCAGCAGCTGATAAAATTGCTTGTATTGCGGGTTCTTTAAATTCATCATTAACTACAATTGATAAATATCTTCTTTGAATGTCGCTAGTACTAAAAGAGACACCTCTATAAACGTGACCTTCTTTTTCATTTCCTAGTCCAGTTACATCCCAATAAGAGAAAAAATTAACACCAATGTTATGTAAAGCTTCTTTAACTTGATGGAATTTTGATTTTCGAATTATGGCTTCTATTTTTTTCATTAAATAAAGATTATTTAGGTTGTTAATAGTCAATACTTGTTGCCTGCTTAGAATAAAATACTAAACATTATTAATGATGTAATTTTAAAATTTACTAGCTACTAACTCAAGGTTAGTTAATTACTGTACGATAGTATATTTATTCCGAAATTTAACTGAAGTTTAGATAAACTTAAACTGTTTATCAATGTTGTTATAATGGCTAAAAAAGAAAGTCCTCTTTCTTTCTAAATATTTAATAAAGCATACGTTTTTAAATAATGGTTTTTGTGATAAAAAATTATACTCAATCTTTTTGAAATAGATGTATGGTTTATGTGTTAAATATGTTTTCAGAGTATTAAAATATTAGTTCGTTACTCTACAAATCTCTAATAAAACTACTTAAAAAACAAATGGTTAGTTGGTTTGTGTATAGCGAAAACGTTTTCATAATTAAGGTATGAATTAAAAAAACACCCTTTTAAATAATAATACATTAAATAGTGGTGTTTAGAAGTGTTTTAAAATTCAGACTACTCAAAAAAGAGTAGAAAAATCACGAATATCATAAAAATGAATTATTATCAATAAAAACACTAATTTGTGAGTTTCTGTTTATTTTTATTTTTGTTTTTGATGTTTTTAATGTGTTATTGTTTGTGTTTTAATGTTTTTTGTAGTAAAAATGCAATTTTATATTTGAGTGTGTTTGATGTAGATTTGTAAACTATGAATTACACGTGTTCTTATTTAATAAATGTTCAATACCTTGGTTTTCGTTTTCATGGTTGGCAAAAGCAGCCAGATTTGAAAACTGTACATTGGGCGATTGACAAAACTTTAAAATTTGTTTGTAAAGGGATTAGAAATAAATCTGTTGGAGTAGGAAGAACCGATGCAAAAGTATCGGCTACTGATTATCATTTTCAGTTATTTATTGATAAAAAACTTGAAGAAGATGAGTTTGTTAAAAGTTTTAATAAAAATTCACCATCGGACATTAGAGTACTATCAATTCAACCAATATTAGATGAGTCGTTTAATATTATTCA
>JBELFC010000089.1:6709-13581 GCA_042093175.1 Tenacibaculum sp.
TTTTTAAGAAATCAAATTCGATTAATCATGGGAGCTTTATTTGAATTAGGTAAAGAAAATTATGATTTAGAATTTATAGAAAAATCATTGAATCCAAAAAGTGAAATAGAGTTTTTAAAAACCATAGCACCATCTTCAGGTTTACATTTACATAAAATTGAATTTAAACAGTAATATAATGTCTCCATATTATCTTTCTAATGGTCTTATAGCCTAAACTTTCATATAATTTAATGGCACCAGTATTTATGTCGGCAACATGTAATATTGGTGTTTTATTTTTTTCTATAATTTTCTTAGTTGTATGTGCTACTAATTGTTTAGCGAATCCTTTTCTAGTATAATCAGGATGTGTTACTACTGCACTAATTTCAATAAAATCATTTAATTTTAATCGTTCTCCTGTAGCGGCAACAAGTTTATTGTCTTTAATTATTCCATAATAATCCCCCATTTCAAAGGTTCTTTTTTTATAATAGCCAGGCATTACCAACCAAACTAGATCATACAGTTCATTAACATGTTTCTCAGTTAGTTTTATTATTTCAGAATCGTATTTAGGTTCTTTAAGTGTTTTAAGTACCATTTGATCACAAGGAACAATTCTATTTAATTTAGTGTTAGAGCTATTATTTGGCTCTTGGCCTACAACAAATAAACTAGAAGTTAAGTTAGCATATTTTTCTATTGCGCTTTTAGTTTCATTTAAATTAGTAAAAGCTCCAAACGGGCAAACATCTGGGTCGTAAAATTTAACACCATTGTAGTCAACAGCAAATTTACTATGTGCTTCGCATAAAGAATACCATACAGGGTTTTCTAATTTTTTTAATATATCCTTAGTCATAGTATAAAAATAAAAAAGTCCATCGAAAACGACGGACTTTTTAATGATAATATTTTTAATTAATTTACCCTTTAATTAGGCTTCTAGAAATTACAATTTTTTGAATTTCAGAAGTACCTTCATAAATTTGAGTAATTTTCGCATCACGCATTAAACGCTCTACATGATATTCTTTTACAAAACCATTACCTCCGTGTATTTGAACAGCCTCAACAGTTTGTTCCATAGCTACTTTAGAAGCATATAGCTTAGCCATTGCACCAGATTGATCATAGTTTACACCAGCATCTTTATCACAAGCAGCTTTCATTACTAAATGACGTGCAGCTGATATTTCTGTATACATATCTGCTAATTTAAAAGCAATAGCTTGATGGTTACATATTTCAGTGCCAAAAGCTTTACGCTCTTTAGAATATTTTAAAGCTAATTCATAACCTCCTGATGCTATTCCTAATGCTTGGGCAGCAATACCAATACGACCACCAGATAAAGTTTTCATGGCAAATTTAAAACCAAAACCATCTTCTCCTATTCTGTTTTCTTTTGGAACTTTAACATCGTTAAATTGTAGTGTATGAGTATCAGAACCACGAATTCCTAATTTATCTTCTTTTGGGCCAATATGAAAACCTTCCATACCTTTTTCAACAATAAAAGCATTAATACCTCTATGTTTTTTACTACGATCTGTTTGCGCTATCACTAAAAAAACGTCAGCACGACCACCGTTAGTTATCCAGTTTTTTGTACCATTTAATAAATAGTGATCACCTTTATCTTCTGCAGTAGTTGCTTGTGAAGTAGCATCACTACCAGCTTCAGGTTCACTTAAACAAAAAGCACCAATTTGTTCACCAGTAGCTAATTTTGTTAAGTATTTTTGTTTTTGCTCTTCATTACCGTAAGCCTCCAAACCGTAACATACTAATGAGTTGTTTACCGATACCATTACAGATGCAGAAGCATCAATTTTAGATAGTTCTTCCATAATTAATACGTAAGAAACACTATCCATTCCGCTTCCTCCATATTTAGGATCTACCATAATCCCCATAAAACCTAGATCTCCCATTTTACGAACTAGTTCGTTTGGAAATTCTTGTTTCTCGTCTCTTTCAATTACTCCTGGTAATAATTCGTTCTGTGCAAAATCGCGTGCAGCATCACGAATCATTAAATGCTCTTCTGTAAGATTAAAATCCATTACCTGTTAATGTTTATTAAATTCGTAAAAAATGTTTCCAAAGATACTTTTTTAATGTGAAATATTCAATGAATTTTTATATTTTTACTGAATATGTTAGAAGATTCTTATAAGATCATTGGTTTGATGTCGGGAACATCTTTAGATGGAATAGATTTGGTTTATGTTGAGTTTAAGAAGTCTAATTTCCAAGAGTTTGAAATTTTGTTTTCTGAAACCATTTCTTACTCTAAAATATGGAGAGAACGTTTAGAAGAAGCTATTTCTTTTTCAAAAGAAAAATTAATTGAACTAGATGCGTTATATGGTAACTTTTTAGGAGAGGTTATTAATCAGTTTATACAAAAAAAAGGAATTGAGAAAATTGATTTTATTGCATCGCATGGACATACTATCTTACATCAACCAGATAAAGGGTTTACATTACAAATAGGTAATGGACAAATAATAGCTAATGTTACTCAACAAAAAGTTATATGCGATTTTAGAAGTCAAGATGTAGAATATGGAGGACAAGGAGCTCCTTTGGTTCCAATAGGTGATAAATTATTGTTTTCAAATTATGAGAATTGTATAAATTTAGGAGGTTTTGCAAATGTTTCATTTGAAAAACAAAATAAACGATTGGCTTTTGATATCTGTCCAGTTAATATTGTACTTAACTATTATACAAGGAAAATTGGATTGGAATACGATGATGGCGGTCAGTTAGCTTCTAAAGGATTAATAAATAAAGAATTATTAGAAGCGTTAAATAATTTACCATTTTATAAGACAGTACCTCCAAAATCATTAGGATTGGAGTGGGTTAAAGAGTTTGTTTTTCCACTAATTGATAAAAAAGAAAAAGATATTCCATCTATATTAAGAACTTTTATTGAGCATGTAGCCATACAAATTGGTTCAATAATAAAAGAATCTTCCCAAACTTTATATACAGGAGGAGGTGTTTTTAATGAATTTTTAATAGAACAAATAAAATTCTACACAAATCAAAGAGTAGTTTTACCTAAAAAAGAACTTGTAGATTATAAGGAAGCTTTAATTTTTGCTTTTTTAGGATTGTTACGTGTTGAAAATCAGGTTAATTGTTTAGCATCAGTAACTGGGGCATCAAAAGACCATTCTTCTGGTGAAATTTTTTATCCAAATAATTAACTTTTAACAGTTTGAGCAATCATATTTTTACAGTAAGTTTGTACGTTAGTAATAATTAATAGTATATAAAAATGGATCAACTTTAACTCCCCCTAGGGGTAAATTTTTTAGAATAACAAGTTTTAACGAATTAAGAGAAAGAAGATATAGTTGAACATAAATTTATATAAGATGAAAGAATTATTAAAAAAATACGAAGAAAAGCAACCAGAAATAGTTTTTAATTGGAAAGATTCAGAAACTGAAGCAGAAGGTTGGACGGTTATAAACTCATTAAGAGGAGGTGCTGCTGGTGGTGGTACTAGAATGCGTAAAGGATTAGATAAGTACGAGGTAATGTCACTTGCTAAAACAATGGAGGTTAAATTTACTGTATCTGGACCTGCTATCGGAGGAGCTAAATCTGGAATTAATTTTGATCCGCATGATCCTCGTAAAAAAGGTGTTTTAGAACGTTGGTATAAAGCTGTGGCTCCATTATTAAAAAATTATTATGGAACTGGTGGAGATTTAAATGTAGATGAAATTCATGAAGTAATTCCTATTACTGAAGACAGTGGTGTTTGGCATCCACAAGAAGGAGTATTTAATGGACACTTTAAACCAACCGAGGCTGATAAAATAAACAGAATCGGACAGTTAAGACATGGAGTGATAAAAGTATTAGAAGATGAGAATTTATCACCAAGTGTAACTAGAAAATATACTGTAGCAGATATGATTACAGGATATGGAGTTGCTGAAGCTGTACGTCATTACTATGATATATATGGAGGTAATGTTGAAGGGAAAAGAGCTATTGTTCAAGGTTTTGGAAATGTAGGATCTGCTGCTGCATACTATTTAGCACAAATGGGAGCTAAAGTTGTAGGTATTATTGATAGAGTTGGAGGAGTTATTAATGAAGAAGGTTTTTCTTCTGAAGAGATAAGAGATCTATTCTTAAATAAAGACGGAAATACATTGGTAGCTGAAAACATGATTCCTTTTGAAGAAATGAACGCTCGTATATGGAATTTGCCATGTGAAATATTTGCACCATGTGCTGCTTCTAGATTAGTTAAACAAGAACAAATAAATCAGATGATAGAAACCGGTTTAGAAGTTATTTCTTGTGGAGCAAATGTTCCTTTCGCCGATAAAGAAATTTTCTTCGGATCTATAATGGAAGATACTGATAAAAAAGTAAGTTTAATTCCTGATTTTATTTCTAACTGTGGAATGGCAAGGGTATTTGCTTATTTCATGGAGCGTAGAGTTGAAATGAGTGATGAAGCAATTTTTGAAGATACTTCTAATACAATAAAAAAAGCATTGCAAAGAACTTTTGCAAAAAGTGCATCAAAAACAAAAATAAGTGAAACGGCTTTTGAGATAGCTTTAAAAGAGTTAGTGTAAAGGCTACAAATTAAATAGATACTATGTTTAAATATTTTTTAGGGAACAGTCCTAGGTGGTTTAAAATGACCATGATTGGTTTTTTAATCTTTAATATAATTTCTTTTTTCGTTTTAGGAAAAACAATAACAGCTTGGCTTTTTATAGGAGAATTTATATTTACTCTTGCAATGGCGTTAAAATGTTATCCTCTCCAGTCAGGAGGGTTGTTAGCAATAGAGGCAATAGCCTTAGGATTAACCACACCTAAAAATGCATATCACGAAGTAGATCAAAATCTAGAGGTTGTTTTGCTTTTAGTGTTTATGGTAGCAGGTATTTATTTTATGAAACCTTTATTAATGTATATTTTTAGTAAGGTTTTTACCAAAATAAAATCTAAAGTAGTATTGTCATTACTTTTTGTTTTTTTATCAGCAGTGCTTTCAGCATTCTTAGATGCACTTACAGTAACAGCTGTTTTAATTAGTGTAGCGGTAGGGTTTTATGGAGTTTATCATAAAATTCATTCTAGTTCATCTGATTATGACCATGATGGTATTTTAGATAGAAAAGAATTGAGTGGAGAAACATTAGAGCAATTCCGTAGCTTTTTAAGAAGTTTAATAATGCATGGGGTTGTAGGTACAGCTTTAGGTGGTGTTTGTACTTTGGTTGGTGAGCCACAAAATCTTTTAATAGGAGAAAGAGTTGGATGGGATTTTATTGAATTCTTTTTAAAGATGGCTCCGATAACTATACCAGTTTTATTTGCGGGTTTACTTACTACTGTAGTTTTAGAAACAACAGGTTGGTTTGGTTTTGGTGAAAAATTACCAACAGTAGCCGCTGAAATTATTGAGAGTTATACGATTGAAGAAGATAAAAAACGAACTGATAAACAAAAATATGGATTAATAATTCAAGGGGTGTCTGCGATATTATTAATTGCAGGATTAGCGTTACATGTTGCTCCAGTTGGTTTTATTGGGTTAGCATTAATAATCGTTCAAACAGCTTTCATGGGTATAATTGACGAGCATCAATTAGGGCATGCTTTTGAAGAAGCTTTACCTTTTACAGGATTATTAGTTGTGTTTTTTGTGATAGTAGCAATGATTCACGATCAACATTTATTTAGTCCTATTATACAATGGGCTTTAGATCAGGATCCGGCATCACAACCAGGCTTGTTTTATGTAGCCAATGGTTTTTTATCTGCTATTAGTGATAATGTGTTTGTTGCAACTGTTTATATTGGAGAAGTAGAGAGTGCATTTAAAAGTGGGATAATTGATAGAGAACATTTTGAGAAGTTAGCAATAGCAATTAATACGGGTACTAATTTACCTAGTGTAGCAACACCAAATGGGCAAGCTGCATTCTTATTCTTGTTAACATCATCATTAGCCCCTTTAATTAACCTTTCTTATGGGAAAATGGTTAAAATGGCATTACCATATACAATAGTTTTAGGAGGTTTAGGATATTTAATGGTAAAATTACTATTGTCTTAAACTTTTAAAAGATATTTATTTTATATTTATAAATCCTGAATTGAACGATTCAGGATTTTTTTAAACAATTTAAAAAGAACTCAATCGTTAGTAATTAAAACTTAAAATTATTTTAATGTTAGCATATTTTCAAGAAAAAACAGAATTGCTAGAAGAAGCAACACAAGAAAAAACATTATCTATCTATAAGTTGATTATGGATGGAGGACCAGGAGGTCAAATTATTATAGCTTTATTGTTTGTGCTTTTAGCTGTAGCATTATATATTTATTTTGAACGTTTTTTTGCTATAAAAGCAGCTTCTAATGTGGATAAAAACTTTATGAATCAAATTAAAGATCATATTACTGGAGGGAAATTGGAAAGCGCAAAGGCATTATGTACAAATACAAATACACCTACTGCTAGATTGATTGGTAAAGGGATATCAAGAATTGGTAAACCATTAGAAGATATAAATAAAGCTATTGAAAATGCCGGGAAATTAGAAGTATATCAATTAGAGAAAAATGTTAGTGTGTTGGCTACAATTGCAGGAGCCGCACCAATGATAGGTTTTTTAGGAACAGTAATTGGAATGATAGTTGCAATTCATGAAATAGCGAATGCAGGAGGCCAAATAGATATAAAAATGTTGTCTGATGGATTGTATACAGCTATGACAACAACTGTAGCAGGTTTAATTGTAGGGATTATAGCTTATATTTCATACAATCATTTAGTAGTTAGAACAGATAAGGTAGTTTATCAAATGGAAGCTAAATCG
>JBELFC010000090.1:0-11468 GCA_042093175.1 Tenacibaculum sp.
AGCATAGTTCCTAAAGCTAGTTTAAATGATAATTTCATGATTGATTAGTTTTTGATTGTTAAACAAAGTTCTAAATTTTAACAACCACTTATTAAAAAAATGTCATGAAACCCTAAATTACAGTTATAAAAAGAGTTATTTTAATACCAAGTGTATAAATAGTTACCTTTTAAAAGTAAAAAAGTTACTTTTATAGTATCATAAACAACTCTTTTAGTATTACATAACTTTATAAATAGACTTTAATTAAAGTATAAAAATATCTTATTCATGTAGTTTTCCTGATAAAGATGACACCTGTAATTCCAATCTTTTTATTTCTCTTAATACCGCATTTTTATCCATTTGCAACCATGCAAAAATTTTCAACATACTAACTCCTAATAAAAATACAACTGAACCTAATGCCCACTTTATTAACTCTTTTGTTTCTTCTGATTCAAAAAAATGAATAGTACAATACACAAACAACCCAAAAAACACAAGAGTCATTATGTTCATTAAATACATAATCCATTTATTTTTTCCTTGAAAAAGTCCACCTACCATTTGAAACATATTTTGTTCCTCTAACTCTTCATAAAACTTAGCTTCCTCTTCTGATAATGTTTCTTTAATTAATTTATCAATATCTTCTATATTATTCATAATTTATATGTTTTATAATTGTTTTTAATTTCTCTCTTGCATGAAACAACCTCGATTTGGCGGTTCCTACAGAGATATTTATTAATTCACTTATTTCATTTAAAGAATAATTTTGTGTGTAAAAAAGTTGAATCACTATTTTTTGATTTTCGGGTAACTTTTGAATCCCTTCTCTTAATTTTTTCTTATAAATAGATTCTTTATTTTCAGTTCCCTCAGTACAAAGATTTACCGTATTATCTTTATAATATTTCTCTAATTTTAACTTTCTTTTTTTATTGAAACGTAAATAATCTATAGCTTTTCTTTTTACAATACTAATAGCCCAGCTTTTAAACTTATCTGGTTCCTCTAAATTTTCTAATTTCTTTAAAATCACCTTCCAACTTTCTTGAGCTATATCTTTTGCAACATCAGCATCTTTAACATACCAAAAAGCTAGTTTACAAAATTGTAAATGCCATTTTTTGACCAAAAAAGAAAATGCTTCTTTCTTTCCTGATTTATAGGCCAACACTAATTCTTTATCTGATGAATTATTATTATTTTTCATAATCGATTACAATACATAGACGCACAAAAAATTAAAAGGTTCAATTTAATTTTAAAAATAATAATTAATGTTTGTGTTTAAAGTACTTCAAACAATATCTTTTCCTAATTTTGCAAACCATAAAATATTTACAATGCCACGTAGAGAACGAAATAAATTTGTTAAAAAAAATCAGGATTTAGAAATATTAATTGAAGATTATGCCTTTGGAGGAAAAGGAATTGGTCGAATTCGTTCTGATGAAGGAGTTTTTGTAGTCTTTATTCCTAATACCTTGCCTGGTCAATTGGTAAAAGCACGTGTTGTGAAATCTAAAAAAAACTATGCGGAATGTAAGTTAATTGAAGTTTTAAAACCTTCAGATAATGAAATAGAAGTTCCATATCAAGATATTCCTGGGGCTCCTTACATTCAATTACCTATAAATTTACAACACCAGTACAAAAAAGAAAGTACACTATCTCTTTTTAAACGTATTGGTAAAGTTTCTAATATAGAAGATTTATTTGATGAATTTATAGCTTCTCCAAACGTATTTCATTACCGTAATAAAATGGAATATGGTTTTTCGGCAATTGGTTATGATCGAAAGAACAAAACTGATATAGATGAATTTACATTAGGTTTTAAGCGTCGTGGTACTTGGTGGATGGGTGATAATTTAGACAAAGATTCTGGCTTATTCGATAAACTAGTTGAAGACAATTTAAAAAGTATTAGAGAATATTGTCAAGAAACTAATTTAGCTCCTTGGCATGGTCCTAAAAAAGAAGGTTTTTTCAGATACTTTGTAGTTCGTAAATCATATAAAACTGATGAATTGCTATTTAACTTGGTTACTACATCTTACGATTTACCCAAATTTGATTTGCAAAAATTCGCTCAATTTTTAAAAGATATTTTCGGAGAACGTTTAGCGGGATTATTGCATACAATAAATGATGAAGTTGGAGATAGAACAATTGCTACTTCTGGAAGTATTGATTTGGTATATGGAAAAGAGAAAATAGTAGAAGAGTTACTTGGATTAAATTTTGAAATTAGCATGAAAAGCTTTTTTCAAACAAATCCAAAATCTGCTGAAAAATTATATACAAAAGTGGTTGATTATGCTTTAGAAAACAAAGAAGCTATTGACAATACTGTAGTTATGGATTTATTTTGTGGTACAGGTACCATAGGACAAATTATAGCTTCAAATTCTAAAAATGCAAAAATTGTAGGAGTTGATATTGTAGCTTCTGCTATTGAAGATGCTAAAAAGAATGCTAAAAGAAATAACATAGAAGGCTTACAGTTTTATGCTGCTGATGTTGGTAAATTCTTATACGAACACCCTCAATACAAAAATAAAATAAGAACCATTATTTTAGATCCTGCACGCGCTGGTATTGCACCAAAAACACTTAAAAAAATCATAAATTTAAATGCAGAAAGAATGGTTTATGTATCTTGTAACCCAGCAACACAAGCTCGTGATACCGAAGAACTAATGAAAGCTGGATACCAACTTAAAAAAATTAGTTTGGTAGATCAGTTTCCACACACAGCACATATTGAAACTGTTGTTTTATTTGAAAAATAAATTTAAATGAAAAAATACATCTACATTATAATTATAAGTTTTATAGGACTTTCTTCTTGTGAAAAAGATGATTTCTGTACTCAAAACCCTATAACACCTAATTTAATATTACGTTTTCATGATAAAGATGATATTACTAAGAAAAAAAGTGTAGAACGATTTTCTATAATTGCAGTTGGAAAGACCGATAGTCTTTTTGTAGACAGAAATACTGATTCTATTGCTATTCCTTTAAATGGACTAGATACCAAAACGGTATATACTTTAAAAATGAACGATGTAGATAATATAAAAGCAAACAATAAAGTAGCTACTTTAACTATTAATTATACTACAGAAGAAGAATACATTTCTCGTTCATGTGGTTATCGGTTTATATTTAAAAATGTTACCCTAACAAGTTCAAGTCCTTCATGGATAAATAATTTATCTACTCAAGATGTTTCTGTTATAAACAATCAAATTAAAGCACATGTACAAGTATTTCATTAGTTTTTGTTTAATCTTTGTTTTTACGAATACCTACTCACAAAAAAAACAAAAAACAACAGTAAAAAAAGATACTATAACATACAAAACTGGATATGGTTTACGTATTGGTGTAGATTTAAGCAAACCAACACTCTCTTTCGTCGATAAAAGTTATAGCGGATTAGAGCTTGTAGGTGATTATAGAATTACAAAAAAATGGTATGTTGCTACTGAATTAGGTTATGAAAAAGAAATTAGCTTTGAAGATTTTACCAAGTCTACCTCTAAAGGAAGTTATATAAAGGTTGGTGCAAATTACAATGCTTACCAAAATTGGCTTGACATGAATAATGAAATTTTTATTGGAGCTAGGTATGGATTTGCTTTATTTGATCAAACCTTAAATAGTTACACACCAAATGTTACCAATGGATCAAGCAGTCCATATTTTCCTGCTAATACAATAAACACTCCAGTTACTGACTCTGGATTAACAGCTCATTGGACTGAAGTTCAACTAGGTATAAAAGTAGAAACTTTTAAAAATTTATTTTTTAGTGCAGCTTTCTCTTATAAAATCTTGTTAAGTGTTGATGATCAAAAGAATTTTAAAACATTATATGCTCCAGGTTTCAATAGAGTTTTTGAAAATAACACTGGTTTTGGTTTTAACTATACAATTTCTTACTTAATACCTTTTGTTAATAAGTAATTTATTAGCATACGCTTGATTTTACTACCTTTACAAAGTAAAAAAGTTAAACTTATTAACAATGAATAAAATCCCTAGCGTAAATTTAGAAGACTTTTTATCTAACGATGAAACTCGTAAACAAAAGTTTATTGATGAAATAGGACACGCTTATGAAAACATTGGTTTTGTAGCCTTAAAAGGACACTTTTTAGATGACAAACTAGTAGAAGATTTATATACAGAAATTAAAAATTTCTTTGAACTACCAGTAGTTACAAAACAAAAATATGAAGTCCCTGGAATTGGAGGACAAAGAGGATATGTTTCTTTTGGAAAAGAATCTGCTAAAGGAAAAAAAGAAGGTGATTTAAAAGAGTTTTGGCATTTTGGTCAATATGTTGAAGACAATCCAAAATTAGAAAAAGAATATCCTGAAAATGTTAATGTAGAAGAGCTTCCTAATTTTAATGAAGTAGGAAAAAAAACATATCAAATGCTTGAAAAAACAGCTAGATATGTACTTCGTTCATTAGCTTTACATTTAGGGCTTGAAGAAACGTATTTTGATAAATATATCAAAAACGGGAACAGTATTTTACGCCCAATACACTACCCACCTATTCAAGAAGAGCCAAAAGGAGCTGTTAGAGCTGCGGCTCATGGTGATATTAATTTAATTACATTATTAATGGGATCTCATGGTAAAGGCTTACAAGTCCAAAACCATAAAGGAGAATGGATTGATGCTATTGCAGAACCAAATGAATTAATGATTAATGTTGGTGATATGTTATCTCGACATAGTAACAATAAATTAAAATCAACCATTCACCGTGTTGTAAATCCACCAAAAGAAATGTGGGGTACTTCTCGTTACTCTATACCTTTTTTTATGCACCCTATTTCAGAGATGAAATTAGATGTTTTAGACAACTGTATTGATGATAAAAACCCAAAACAATTTGAAGATATTACCGCTGGTGATTTTTTAAACGAACGCTTACGTGAATTGGGATTAATAAAGTAATAATGGATATACAAGATCAACTTAAAAACCTTTTTCCTGATCATAAATTTGAGGAAAAACCTGTTGAAGAAAAACCTGATGTTTGGTTACAAGAAGAGCCCATACTTTGTAAATATGAAAAGCGTAAAGGTAAACCTATAACTATATTAGATGGTTATAATGGAGCTACAAGTGACTTTAAAAAATTAGCCAAAGAAATTAAAACCAAGTTAAGTGTTGGTGGTAGTTACAAAGACGACAAAATAATAATCCAAGGAGATTATAGAAATGAAATAATGGAAATTTTAAAAACAAAAGGCTTCAAAGTAAAAAGAGTTGGAGGCTAAACAAAAAATGCTGAGAAAAAAAGTTTCTCAGCATTTTTGTTTTTATATTTTTTGTTATATCATTACAAAGTGTTAAAACCCATTTAATTAATAATAACGGCAAAAAATAAACGTTTATTATATATTATTAAGAAATATTATCAATTATCCCCAATAATTATGGCATCTTCTATATTACACATTACAAACGGAGACAGTACTACTGAAGTATTAAACAAACTAAATTTTAATGGATCAATAATTACATGGCGTGAAATGTTATGTGAAGGAAAAACATCTATCGATGTTGGAAGCGAGAACTTTTGGAAAACTCGCTTTGATTTTTTAAAATCTTCTTATAAAGTTTCAAAAAAAACTTTTATTGATTACACCTTAAAAGAATATAGGAATCTTTGTAACCAAAAACAACAAGATGAAATTGTATTATGGTTTGAATATGACCTATTCTGCCAAGTAAATATGCTTGCTGTTATTAGTTGGTTAAAACGCTATAGAAAAGGAAGAAAAATATCATTAGTTTGTAGTGGTGAAATAGAAGGTAAAAAAGGATTATTTGGTTTAGGTCAATTAACAAGCACTGAATTAAAAGATCATTATAATAAAAGAGTTGTTTTAACTCAAGATGATATTGAATATGCTGATTATATTTGGCAATTATACTGTTCAGACAGTCCTCTGCGTCTCGAAACAGTTCATCAATACAACCCAATGTCACCTTTTGTATATCTTGAGGCAGCTATTAAAGCTCATATTCAAAGGTTCCCTTCAATTAAAAATGGATTAAATAAAATTGAAAATTCTATTTTAGAAACTGCAAATCTGCAACATTTTAAAAATAAAAATGAATTAGTTGGCTCAATTTTAGCTTCACAAGAAGTATATGGATTTGGTGATACTCAATACTTTAACAAACTACAGCAATTAAAAAAACTATTCACTTCTTTTGACCCCGTTAAACTAAGTAAAATGGGGAAAAAGGTATTAAATGACCAAGTAAATTACTATGGTCAAATACGTTCTGATTTTTCGTATCTTGGCGGTTCTAAAAAATATAGCTACTTGTATTTAAACAATACCAACAAGCTATTAAAAATAACATCGTAAATGAACATACAACATTCTGAACTAATTTTAAATTCAGACGGAAGTATTTATCACTTAAATTTAAGACCCGAACATATTGCTACTGACATTATTTTTGTTGGTGATCAATATAGAGTAGATAAAGTAACAAAACATTTTGACAGTATTGAATTCACTACTCAAAAACGTGAATTTAAAACAACTACAGGAACTTATAAAAATAAACGTTTAACAGTTATTTCAACAGGTATTGGTCCTGATAATATTGATATTGTTTTAAATGAGTTAGACGCTATCGTTAATATAGATTTAGAAACACGCAAAATAAAAAAAGAACATACTTCTTTAAATATAACTCGAATAGGAACCTCAGGGTCTTTACAAAATGACATACCTGTTGATAGTATTTTATTAAGCTCTCATGCTTTAGATTTAAATGGAATGTTGCATTCTTATCAAATTGATAAAATTACAACACCTAAAATAGAAGAAGCTTTTATTAATCATACCAATTGGTCTGATAAAAAAGCAACACCTATTATTATTGAAAACGGGAAGTCATTAGAACAAAAACTATATTCTGATTCTATTTATAAAGGAATCACTGCAACTGCAGGTGGATTTTATGGACCTCAAGGAAGAGTTCTTAGACTAGGATTACAAGATGCTAATTTAAATTCTAAAATTGATAGCTTTAACTATAACGATAATAGAATTACAAACCTAGAAATGGAAACCTCAGCGATTTATGGATTATCAAAACTGTTAGGTCATAATGCTGTTTCTATGAATGCAATTATAGCAAATAGAGCTACCGGTACTTTTAGTGAAAACCCTAATCAAATAATTGAAGATTTAATTATCTATACTTTAAACAAATTAGTAGAGTAAATGCTTAATTTAAAAGTTGGTGGTGTACCGGAACATTTTAATTACCCATGGTACATTACATTAAAAAATAAAGAATACACAAAGCACAATATAAATTTGCGTTGGAAAGACTATCCAGGAGGTACTGGAGAAATGTGTAAAGCTTTACGTTCTGGAGAAGTTGATATTGCAATTGTACTTACTGAAGGAATCATTAAAGATATTATAAATGGTAACCCTTCTAAAATTACCCAAACTTATGTAAAAAGCCCATTGATTTGGGGAATTCATGTTGGCGCAAAATCTAATTTTAAAGAAATTAAAGATTTAGAACACGCTACTGTTGCGATAAGTCGATTCGGATCTGGTTCTCATTTAATGGCAATTGTAAATGCACATAACAATGGATGGGATATTGATAAGTTAAAATTTAAAGTAGTTGGAAACTTACAAGGAGGTATTGATGCTTTAACCAACGGAGAGGCTGATTACTTTATGTGGGAACATTTTACTACAAAACCTTTAGTTGACAATAATATTTTCAGGCGTTTAGGAGATTGTCCAACACCTTGGCCTTGTTTTGTTATTGCTGTTCGTGATGAAATTTTAGAAAACAATTTTGAAGAAGTAAAAAAAGTTTTAAATATTATAAACTCTTGTACTGAAGACTTTAAAAGCATCCAGAACATTGATAAAACACTAGCTATCAGATACGAGCAACAAGAAAAAGACATTAAGGAGTGGCTTTCTATAACTGAATGGAATGATGGAAAACCTGCTTCAAAAAACTTAATTACACGTATACAAAATAAAATGGTTGCCTTTAACGTTATTGAAACGAAAGAAGATTCTGGTAAATTAATCAAAAATATGTATATTTGATTTTTAAAATATTAAAAATGAAAAAAGTAGTATTTATTGCAATTTGTATAGTTAGTTTATTAGGTTTTTCTTCTTGTGGTAGCACAAGCCCTTGTGGTTTAGCTAAAACTGATCAAACAAAACAAAACTCTCATCAACAAGAGGTTGTAGTTGCTGAAGCAACTGCCGAATAGTTGATTTCTTTATTCAAATTCAATAAATCCGCTTAAAAAGCGGATTTTTTATTTTTGTATTATAAAAAAATTAATTTTTCTTCTTCAACATTGGAACAAACTTAAAATCTCCTAATTCATGTTTTTCAAACTCTTTAGGTGATTTACGTATAAACAATGTCATTACTTGTTCAGTATCACCAACAGGAATTAACAACATACCTCCCACTTTAATTTGCCCTAACAAAGCTTTAGGTACAAAAGGAGCCCCAGCTGTAACAATAATTTTATCAAAAGGAGCTTGTTCTGGTAATCCCTTATAACCATCTCCAAAAATAAATCGTTTAGGTCTATACCCTAATTTAGGTAAAAACAATGATGTTTTTTTAAACAATTCGTGTTGGCGTTCTATAGAATACACCTCAGCTTTTAACTCTAATAAAACAGCAGTTTGATACCCTGACCCTGTACCAATCTCTAATACTTTGTCACCTTCTTTAATTGCTAACGTTTGTGATTGAAAAGCAACTGTATATGGATGAGAAATAGTTTGTTCAGCTGCTATTGGAAATGCTTTATCTTGATACGCATGTGCTTCAAAGCTGCTATCTATAAATAAATGCCTCGGAATTTTACGAACAGCCTTTAATACTTTTTCATCTGTAATTCCTTTTGCTTCTAAAACGTTTGCTAATTGGTTTCTAAGTCCTTGGTGTTTGGTAGTATCTCTCACTAATATCCTAATTTCAGTGGGCTAAAAATAGTAATAAATATCTTTAAAAGTGTATCTTTGTTAGCGTTGATTTTTTTCCAAAAATCACTAACTAAAAATAACACTTTCATTACGAGGATACAACCCATAAAAATAATTATTAAAAAGATTGTTTTTATCTTCTAAGTAATAAAAATAAATATAAAATATGTTAAAAGCTGGAGTTTTAGGAGCAGGTCATTTAGGCAAAATACACTTGCGTTTATTACAACAATCAGAAAAATATAAATTAGTAGGATTTTATGATCCATTTACTGAAAACGCTCAAAAAGTTGCTAAAGAATTTGGATATACTTTATTCAACTCTATAACCGAACTTATAGATGCTGTTGATGTTGTAGATATTGTAACTCCTACCCTCTCACATTTTGACTGCGCACGACAAGCCATTGAAAAAGGAAAACATATTTTTATTGAAAAACCTATAACTAATACTGTATTAGAAGCTGAATCTATAAGAACTTTAGCTAGTCAATTTCATGTAAAAGGACAAGTGGGTCATGTTGAGCGTTTCAATCCTGCATTTACTGCTGTAAAAGACATGATTGATACTCCAATGTTTATTGAAACTCATAGATTAGCTGAATTTAATCCAAGAGGTACTGATGTTCCTGTTGTTTTAGATTTAATGATTCATGATATTGATGTTATTTTATCTGTTGTAAAATCAACTGTAAAAAATGTGCATGCAAGTGGTGTTTCTGTAATTTCAGACACTCCAGATATAGCAAATGCTCGAATTGAATTTGAGAATGGATGTGTTGCTAATTTAACTGCTAGTAGAATATCTATGAAAAACATGCGTAAATCTCGCTTTTTTCAAAAAGACGCTTATATTTCTGTTAACTTTTTAGAGAAAAAATCTGAAGTAGTTAGAATGAAAGATGTACCAGAAAAACCAGATGAGTTTGCTATGATTTTACAAAACGCAGAAGGTGTTAAAAAGCAAATTTATTTTGATAACCCTGAAGTAACAGAAAATAATGCAATTTTAGATGAGTTAGAGTCTTTTGCTGATGCTATTAACAATAACACTACCCCTATTGTTTCTTTACGTCAAGGTACTGAAGCTTTACGTGTAGCACAAATGATTATTGACTGTTTTTAATCTCTCTTACTAAGTAAAAACATTCAAGACAAACAAAAGAAATTAAAATAAATTATTCAACTGAATAAAAACAAACTACAACACATGAAAAACATAGCCGTAATTGGAGCTGGAACAATGGGAAATGGAATTGCACATACTTTTGCGCAATTTGGATATAATGTACAATTAATTGATATTTCACAAACTGCTTTAGATAAAGGTTTAGCAACTATTACTAAGAATTTAGATAGGATGGTAGCTAAAGAAAGAATTTCAGAAGATGATAAAAATAATACATTAAATAACATCACTACTTTTACAAGTATACAAGATGGTGTTAAAAATGTAGATTTAGTAGTTGAAGCTGCCACTGAAAACGTTGATTTAAAATTAAAAATTTTCAAAGACATTGACGCTGCTTGTGGTTCTGAAACTATTTTAGCTACAAACACTTCTTCTATTTCTATTACACAAATAGCTGCTGTTACTAGTAGACCAGAAAAAGTTATTGGTATGCACTTCATGAATCCTGTACCAATTATGAAGTTAGTTGAAATTATAAGAGGATATAATACAACTAATGAGGTTATGGAGGTTATTGTTGATTTAACTAAAAAAATCAAAAAAGTTCCTGTTGAAGTTAATGATTATCCTGGTTTTGTAGCTAATCGTATATTAATGCCTATGATTAATGAATCAATTGAAACTCTTTATAATGGAGTTGCAGGTGTTTCTGAAATTGATACTGTAATGAAACTTGGAATGGCTCATCCTATGGGACCTTTACAATTGGCTGATTTTATTGGTTTAGATGTATGTTTATCTATTTTAAATGTAATGTACGATGGGTTTAAAAATCCTAAATATGCCCCTTGCCCACTATTAGTAAATATGGTTATGGCTGGAAAACTAGGTATTAAATCTGGAGAAGGTTTCTATGACTATAGTGAAAGTAGAAAAGCTGAAAAAGTAGCAAAGCAATTTTCATAATTCATAACTTATTTTTATGATATCTCAAAGATTAAAAGCTTTAAGAAACTATATGGCGTCTAAGAAATTAGACGCTTTTATAATTCCATCAACTGACCCTCATCAATCTGAATATGTGGCTGACCACTGGAAGTTACGTGAATATTTTTCAGGTTTTACAGGATCAGCAGGTACACTAGTGGTAACTAAAGACATTGCTGGTTTATGGACGGATTCTCGTTATTTTTTACAATTTGAAGATGAATGTAATGATAGTGAAGTAATACTTTGTAAACAGTCTATTCCTCATGCTCCAGAACATGTTGAATGGCTTTGTAACCTACTT